>JAGAHK010000161.1 GCA_017627115.1 Bacillota bacterium
CGGGTTAGGTTATTTTTTATTAAAGTAATTTTGGCGCCGCAGGCTTTAATCCGCAGGCTGTTTGCGCCGCTGTAAGCGGCACAAATCCCGTAGGGACGGCGCGAACAATTCTGTTCGCTGCCGCTATACCGCGTTTTCGCCGAGGAGCGAACAAAGTTCGCATACTTTACAGACTTGCAAGTGTCGCAGCAAAGCAAGGCACGCAGACAAGTCTGCAATTGGCAAAAAACCTGTTTTTTGCCAGAGGGTGGAGCTTAATGCGACACCCCCCTTGAATTATATTTTACCGGAAAGGCTTTGGTAATCGGGGCACCGGTAAAATGGGGTAAGTAAGCAAAATTTTGAACTTCAAAAATTTTGCTTTTGAAATATATTTTACCGGAAAGGAGTGTAAAAATGGAACTGTGGGATCTTTATGACAGAAACAGGATGCCGCTTGGCAGGCAGCATCGGCGCGGCGACCCTATACCGCCGGGTGCGTATCATCTTGTTGTTTCGGTGATGACGTGTTCAAGTGACGGGAAAGTGCTGCTCACTCTGCGCAGCTCCAAAAAACACCCTTATCCTGCCTTGTGGGAGATAACCGCAGGCTCTGCCATTTCGGGTGAGGACAGCAAAAGTGCCGCGCGCAGGGAACTGCTTGAAGAAACGGGCATTATTGCCGACCCGAAGCTTGTATACACCTATTCAAGCGGTCACGGCAGCGGTTCTATCGTTGATATGTATATGCTGCGTATGGATATTTCCGTCAGCGAACTTACCCTCCAGCCCGGCGAGACCGAGGATGCAAAATGGGTCACACCCGAGGAGTTTGACGAAATGGCGGCAAGGGGCTTGATAACGCCGCCTGTTGTAAGGCGTTTCGGGATATACAGAAAGTTTATATAGGCTGTTAAGGGGACGGTTTGTGTATTTGCGATGTCTGCGATGGTACAAAACGTCCCTTTTTATTTGGCGTTACATTTCACTAACATTACACTTTTGTTACATAATGCTTTTTTGTTTGCTATTTGGCAATAGGTTGTTGTATAATAGGGTATAGGCTAAAGGCGGCTGTGATTTTGCCGTCGGTATATTATAGAATTGTGATTTATGTTAGATGGGAATGACGTTATGAAAAAAACGATAATGCGTTTGGTTTCGCTGTTTGCCGCAGTTACCCTTTTTTGCGGATGCAGCCTTATAAACAACAATTGGATAATCAGTGTCGATAACAATAAGGTCGATAAGGACGAATTTGTGGTCTACCTTTATGAGCAGGTCAAGGCTTTTGAGGAGACGGGCGGCAGCGATATATGGGCTGCGGACTTTGACGGTGTTTCGGCGCAGGAGGTCGCAAAGCAGAATGCCGCGAACTCGCTTCTTCGCGCAAAGCTCGCTGTTAAGGAAGCGCCGAGTCTCGGTGTGAGTACAAGTGTGGACGAGAATGAGGTCGGCACGGGTGCGCAGGAGCTTTATGACTCGATAAAGGCGGACGATCTCGGCCGTGTGGATATGAGCGGTGTTACGCTTGATATGTGCAAAAACATCATCCGTGACGGGCTTATACAAAAAGAGGTGTACAATGCGGTCACGGGCAGCTACGAAGTAAATCGTCAGGATTTTGAGAGCTATTTGCAGGACTACTACACCGAAAATGCCGCACTTTACAAAAATCTGACCGTAAAGAGCATCTATGTTGCGGCAGACCCCAATGCGGCACCTGCGAAGGGTGCGGAGATACTGACAGAGGAGTATTCAAACTATGTCAGAAAGGATATTGACCTTGTGGGCAAAGCAAGGATAGACGAGGCGTACAAGAAGCTGCAAAGCGGCGAAACTTTTACCGAGGTGCAGTTCAACTATTCCGAGGAACCCGACAAGCGCGAGTTCACCATTGCCCCGGGCGATTTTAACGAAGAAGTGCTTGCAAAGCTCTATTCACTTAAAAAAGGCGAGTACAGCGATATTATAGAGTACAACGGCGGCTATTATATCTTCTGGGTCAAGGAAATGTCGGAGACCCCGATAGATGACATACGCTCACAGGTCGAGGAGCAGTATATAGCCGAAAAGAAAGAGGAAGTTTACCGCACGCAGAATGACAGCTGGCTCGGTGCGGCTGATATAAAGCGCAACGGCAGTGTGTGGGACAGCGTGAAAGTGACTGCACCGTCGTCGGCGGAACCTGCCGCAGCGGAGGAAACGCAGGCGGAAGGAACGGTGACGGAAGCGGCTGCGGCGGCTGCGGAGTAGGATTTTATCGGGGGCTTGCGGTAGGTTATCGTAATCGTGGTACCGATAAAATACTGTAAGAAATCAAAAAAAGAAAACCCACTTTTTTTGATTTTGAATTAAATTTTATCGTAAACGAGGCAACGATAAAATACTGTAGGTAAGCAAAAAAAGAAAACCGCTTTTTTTGCTCTGAATGTAATTTTATCGTATTCGGGGCAGCGATAAAATACTGTAGGTAAGCAAAATTTTGAACTTCAAAAATTTTGCTCTTGAATTTAATTTTATCTAACAGGAGGTTAACAATGAGTGAAAACAAAGAACATGACATCAACTGTGACTGCGGATGCAATGATGAGCAGCAGTCGGAGCAGATGACACTTGTGCTTGATGATGATTCCGAGCTTTTATGTGATGTGCTTGGCATTTTCGAGGCAGACGGAAGAGAATATATCGCTCTTCTTCCCGACGGGGATGAGGAAGTGCTTATCTATCGTTACGTTACTACGGACAATGAGGAGGGCTTTGAGCTTCAGAACATTGAAAGCGATGACGAATACGATAAAGTGGGCGACATCTTCTTCGACCTTTTCTATGATGAGGACGAGGAATTCGATGAGGATGATGAATTCGATGAGGACGAAGAATTCGATGAGGACGAAGAATAAGTATAAGGAAACGCTGATTTAAGGATACCAAAAATAATTTTGCGCATTTGCTTAACGGCTCTGTTTGCTATGTTCAGCCTAATGGGTTGGATGGCGGCTGAGCCGTTCAACCTGTGTCGTTGAGCCTCTACGCGCTTGTCGCGCGTATCGGCGATAGCTTCACATTAGCATGGTCGCCTACAAATGCGCCGCCATCGGCTAAAATTATTTT
Source organism: Bacillota bacterium (assembly GCA_017627115.1). Classification (GTDB taxonomy): domain Bacteria; phylum Bacillota; class Clostridia; order Lachnospirales; family CAG-274; genus RGIG4310. The sequence goes on from JAGAHK010000161.1 coordinate 3,094, forward strand.
TGTTTTTTTGAATTTAATCAGCGTTTTCATAATAAAAAGGAGCTGTTTCAGTTCCTTTTTTAAATGGTGGGTAACATATAAACAAACTAAAAAAGGAAGATATTATGTCTAAAAAGATCATTCTCACAGGCGGCGGCACTGCGGGGCATGTCACGCCGAACCTTGCGCTTTTGCCGCAGTTAAAGGCAAAGGGTTACGAAGTAGTTTATATAGGAAGCAAAAAAGGCATTGAAAAGGAGCTTATCGAGGGTGCGGGCGTGAAATACTGTGCTATCAGCAGCGGAAAACTGCGCCGTTATTTCGATTGGCAGAACTTTACGGATATTTTCCGTGTTATCGGCGGCATTTTTCAGGCGATAGGCATTATCGCAAAGGAAAAGCCCGATGTTATCTTCTCAAAGGGAGGGTTTGTGGCTGTGCCCGTTGCGGTGGGTGCATTTATTGATCGTGTGCCGTTTATCGCGCATGAGTCGGATATGACCCCGGGGCTTGCGAACAAGCTGGCTATGCCGTTTGCAAAGGTGGTCTGCACTACCTTTCCCGAAGCTGTGAAGTATATCAAGGGCGGCAAGGGCGTGCATACGGGTACGCCTATCCGGCAGGAACTTTTCCGCGGCGACAGGCAAAAGGGGCTTGCGTTCTGCGGTTTTGACGGCTCAAAGCCCGTGCTGCTCGTTATGGGCGGTTCTCTCGGTTCCGTTGTCATCAACGATGCGGTGAAAGACGTTTTACCCGAGCTGACAAAACGCTTTGATATTGCACATCTGCGCGGCAAGGGAAACCTTGACGGCGAGCTTGAGGGGGTAAAGGGCTACAGGCAGTTTGAGTATATCAACAAGGAGCTGCGCGATCTGTTTGCCGCAAGTGATATTGTGCTTTCGCGTGCGGGCTCGAATGCCATAAGCGAATTTCTGGCACTCAACAAGCCTATGCTGCTTGTACCGCTTTCCAGAAAGGCGAGCAGGGGCGACCAGATACTCAACGCGAACTCGTTCAAGGCGCAGGGTTTTGCCGAGGTCATAGAGGAAGAGGAACTTGACGGCAAAAGTCTTGCGGAAGCTGTGGATATGTTATATAATAACAGAGATAAGTATATCGGCGCGATGAAAAATTCGACAGGCACGAACGGTGTGGAGAATGTTGTTGCGCAGATAGAGAAGTATGTGAATTAAATTTTATCGTGGTGCTTTCCGGTGGTTTGGTCATAATCGGGGCAACGATAAAATGGGGTAAGTAAGCAAAAAAAGAAAACCCGCTTTTTTTGCTTTTGAATAAAATTTTATCGTAAGGGTAAGTAAGCAAAAAAAGGAAACCCGCTTTTTTTGCTTTTGAATTATATTTTATCTAAAAGGAGTCAAAAAAATGAAAAGATTTATTGCATTTTTATGTGCGGCTGTATGTGTTATGTCAACAAGTGTGTTTGCGGGGGATGTATCCGTAAACGGCAATATTATCGGTGCGCAGACTGTTATTGTGGACAGCAGGACACTTGTGCCTGTGCGCGGTGTTTTTGAGGAACTCGGCTACACGGTGGATTGGGACGGCGAAACAAAGACGGCTACCCTTAAAGGCGAAAAGACTGTTGTTATCGTAAGCGGCGAGACCACATTCACAGTCGATGGCGAGGTGGTAACACCCGAGGTGCCCCAGCAGATAATAGAGGGCAGGTTTATGCTTCCTCTGCGTGCAGTCGGCGAGGCGATAGGTGCGGATGTTGATTGGGAAGCGGAGACAAAGACCGTTATCATCACCACACAGAAGAAGAGCGGCGGACTTAAAGTTGTTGACGTTCAGGAACTGTAATGTTTTTTTTGAAAATCGGTCAAAATGGTCAATAAGTCAAAATTTCAGCATAGATATTGCAAAATTGCCGTAACTTATATGTGGTTTTACTAAAATTCTTGGCAAAACTTTGTTAAAAGTATACAAATAAAAGTTTAAACTGTTAATTGTTTGAAATATAACTGAAATATACCTTGTTTATTTGTACGAAAATACTTTTTTTTATAAAATAAATTGACATTTTGACTTAAAAATTATATAATCATATTGAGATTATGTCGGTTTGGGCAAACAATGCACATTCCTTTACCGATATTTCTATGGAAACTGCGTTTCAAACAGGGCACAAATCGCTCTATCCTATTTTGGGTCTGCGCAGGTTCACAAATAACAGGACAGGCGCGGGCAGAAAGTAACGATAAATTGGTTTATGTCTGCGTAAGAAAGGGGTTTCCGATACAAAATACAATTCCAAAAGGAGGAAGTAAATTGAAAAGAACTACAAAAAGACTTGTGAGCTCTGTTCTTGCAGCAAGTATGCTTCTTTCAAGCATGTTCACAAGCAACACGTTTGTAAGTGCTGCTGACTTTTCAGTTGCAGACGCTGTTGTAAGCTCATCCGCTATTTCGGCTTACGGCACAAACGGCACTTACCTTGTCAACACACAGTTTGACGCAGAAAACAACGACCGTGTTAAGGCAAACGGCGAAGCACAGATCGGCGAGAGCGGTGTTTACATCGTAAACAACGGCCCCAGCGCTATGCTTTTCAAGAGCGACAGAACCTTCGCTTTCACCAACACAAATGTTGGAGAGCAGACAGGTTTTGTTGAAATGGGCAAGGGCAACAAGTACTACAAAGACGGTAACGGTTCCGGCGATCCCGTAGTTGGCACAGCTGACGAAAAGTTCGCAGTAAAGCTTGATCTTCAGATCGGTGAGTATGTTGATTCAAAGATCGTTCCCGAGAGCGTAGAAAAAGGTTTCAGATTTGAGATCACAGAGCCTGTAACTATCCAGCTCCTTGCAGCTGCTCACAACGCTGATGCTTCTATCCCCTTCTATGTATTTGATGATCTTTTCGGTCTTACACAGAAGCTCAACTTTACATTTATTGATAAGGGCACAGTTGATGCACCTACAAGAAAAGCAGAAGCTTTAAGCATTACTTTTGATACACCCGGCACATACTACGGTGTTGTTCCCGATGGTGTATCCACACTTGATATCGTAGGCGTTATCGTTGGTGCAGAAACACCTGTTTCCGAAACAACAACAGCTAACGTAACGGAAGCTCCTACAGAAGCTACAACAGAAGCTCCTACAGAGGCAACAACAGCTGCTCCTGTAACAGAAGCTCCTACAGAAGCAAAGACAGAATTCGTACCTTCCGCTGACACAATGTATGTTCAGGGCAAGGTTGCAGGTTCTGACAGCAATGTTATCGACAAGGCACTTGTCGGCAGCCAGACAGATATCGAATTCGATATCCTCAACAACCAGGGCTTCTCAAGCTACACATTATTCTTAACATACGATCCTTCTGTTGTTAAGCCTGTAGCTGTAAAGGCTCCCGCTGACGGATATGATGCAAGCTATGTATCTATCCAGAGCACAGTAACTATCCCCGGTGCAGGTACATTCACAACTTACACACCTGTTTACGAGGAAGCAACAGTAAACAACCAGATCAAACTTGTTCCTTTAGCAAGTGACGAAGATTACACAGATGTTAAGGCTGACGGCGTTAAGAGCGCAGCTGAGCTTGGTAAGGTTAAATTAGCTTGGACAGCTCCCGCTTCTTATGTAGACAGCAACAACAACATCCTTGAAGTAACAGGCAACGGCAAGTTCGTTGTTATCACATTTGACGTAGTTGGCGAAGGCGATGCAAAGATCGCTCTTGACGGCTCATTCGCTCCTTCACCTGTTAACAGCCAGGCTGGTAAGGTTAACAAGTACGAGAGCGCTCCTTCCGATATCGAAGTTGCAGAGATCAAGGAAGAACCTACAACAGAGGCAACAACAGTTGCACCTGTAACAGAAAAAGATACAGAAACAACAACAGCAGAAGTAACAACATCAGAAGTAACAACAAAGGCTCAGGTAGTTACAGAAGCTACAGAAGCTACAACAGCAGAAGCTACAACAGAAGCTACAACAAAGGGCAATGACGTTGTCGTTATCATTGTTACAGAAGACGTATCCGAAACTACAACACGCAAGAGCGGCCGTGCTTCATCACTCAGTGGTGGCGGCGGTGGCGGCGGCGGAAGCAGCAGTTCTTCTTCAAGAACTACTACTACAACCGAAGCTGCAACAGAAGATACTACAGATTCCGATGTAGAAGCTACAACAAAGAAGGCTGTTGTTGAAGAAACAACAGAAGCTACAACAAAGAGCAGCGTTGAGTTATTCAACGACATCGCAAGCAAGCCTTGGGCAGCAGATGCTATCAACAGCCTTGCACAGCTCGGCATCATCAACGGTGTCGGCAACGGCAAGTTCGCTCCCGATGCAAACTGCAAGAGAGCTGATTTCGCTATCATCCTTGTAAATGTACTCGGTATCTCCGGTACAGCAACAGATAACTTTGACGACGTTGTTCCGGGCAAGTACTACTACAACTCTGTAGGTCTTGCTAAGGAAGCAGGCATCGTTAACGGTTACGGCAACGGCAAGTTCGGTCCCGAGAACTTCTGCACAAGAGCAGAGCTCATGGTAATGGTTGCTAATGCACTTAAGGTTGCAGGCAAGGATATCTCGGCTGATGAGTCTGTACTTGACAAGTTCAATGATAAGGCTGACATCCCCACATGGGCTGTTCCTTATGTTGCATACCTTGTTGACGCAGGTATCGTAAGCGGTTCTAACGGCAAGATCAATCCTAATGTTTCTATAACAAGAGCTGAAGTTGCTGTTATTATGTACAATGTTTACGAAGCACTTGAAGCTGATAAGGCTGCTGAAGAAGCAGCTGTAGTTGAAGAAGCTGCTGATGACGAAGTTGTTACATCAACTATCGAAACAACAGTTGAAGGCTATGACGAAAACGTATATGCAGGCGACAGCGATAAGGAAGCTACAGAGGTTGATCAGTAATTTCCAAATCGTATAAAGCTTAAAATACAATAAAGCCAAAAAAAGAGGCCGTCCGATGGACGGTCTCCTTTTTTTGGGTGTCGCATTATATCATTGACCGGGAAATAGACAATATAAGGGGCTGAAACATTAAGTATTATCATATGCTTAATGCGACAGCCCCTTGAAAAAACTTTGCAGTCTTATTATTTTATAATTATTTATTTCTCTATCATACATACGGCTTTTGAGGCTATGCCCTCGCCGCTGCCCGTAAAGCCAAGCTCCACCTCGGTGGTCGCTTTCACGTTTATCATATCGACATCTATGCCGAGGACTTCTGCTATGTTTTTTTCCATTTCGTCAACATAGGGGCGCATTTTCGGTCTTTGTGCAACTATTATACTGTCTATATTGACCACTTTCCAACCCTTTTTATCCAGCTCCTCTTTTACACTGCCAAGCAGCAGCAGGCTTGAAATACCTTTGTATTTCGGGTCGGTATCGGGGAAAAGCTTGCCTATATCGCCAAGCTTTGCCGCACCGCAGAGTGCATCCATAATTGCGTGGATAAGCACATCCGCATCGGAATGCCCCAGAAGCCCCTTTTCGTATGGTATTTTAACGCCGCCTATTATAAGGTCGCGGTTTTCGGTCAGTTTATGTACATCATATCCAAGTCCAACACGAAACATAACTCCGCCCCCTTATTCCACAAGTTTTTTTCCGAAATAGTTTTGGGCTATCTCTTTAACACGCGCAAAATCGGATTTTTTGCATATGCCGACAACGCATATGCCGTCAACCTCAACATCAAAGGCGGGAAGCACGCAGTCTGTCCATTTCTCGGCAACAAGCGCGATATAATCCATATAATCGGTGTTTTCATCCTCATTAAGCGCATCAAACCAGTTTTCGTCAAACGGCAGACCGCGCTTTTTCGCTATATCCTCTATCTGCTCGGAAAACTCGTCCGCATCAAAGCAGTCATTGCCCGACTCAAAACCCTCGCCCGTATTGCAAAGCTCGGTAAGTGTAACATACCATGCCGCCTCTTTATGCGAAAGACCGTTTATATTTGTATTGGGTGTTGCGCTGTCTTTGTATGTCTTTCTCGGGTTTTCCGCGCATTGCTCCGCTCTTGCGATAAACTCGGCATCATCGGACAAAAGTTTTACAAACTCCATAAATATATCTTTGTCAAATTCCTCCGGTGTCGGCGCAGGTATTTCCTTGCTGCCGAACAGTTTGTCCCAAAATCCCATATAAATGCTCCTCTCTTTTTGGCATTTCCTAACGAATCAAATCGTTATTTTGCGCTGTCTCCATGTAGCTTTGGGATCTGTCATGGTGCCGAGGTTCGTCATCTGCTCAACATCGGGCAAAGTGCTGTCTGCTGCGATCTTCTCAATAACTTCAAGTATCTCGTCCTGCAAGTAAGCACCTTTTTTGTATACCTTGTTCATATCATGGTCGCCGACAAGGCTCATTTCAATTGTAAAGCCCGTTTCCTTGTAGATAACAAGAGCGTTGCAGCCGCCGACGGGTTCGCTCGGGGTCAGGATAACAAACTCATAAATGCCGTCATTGATACGCGAGATATAGCTTTCTATATCCGCTTTTTCAATGCCCGAAAACTTGTCAATGTCGGTTTCTGCGTGCCATGTGCTGAAATCGGCTTCTTTTTTCTTGGGTTTCAAAAAATCAAACAGTCCCATACTATTGCCTCCGTTTTCAATATTTCTTTATTCCTATATCTTTGCGGTAATGCGCATCCTTGAAGTTGACGAGCTTAACGCCGTTATATGCCGTTTCTATGGCTTTGTCAAGGTTTTCGCCCCAGCCCGTAACACCGATAACACGTCCGCCGTTTGTGACGAACTTGCCGTCCTTTAAAGCCGTGCCTGCGTGGAAAACATAGATGTTTTCGGCTTTTGCGGCATCTTCAAGACCTTCTATCTCATAGCCTTTCTTGTAGCTTTCGGGATAGCCGCCGCTTGCAAGTATAACACAGGCTGCCGCATTGTCGTACCACTCGACATTTATCTTGTCAAGTGTGCCGTCAACACAGGCATTGAAAATATCGAGCAGGTCCGTCTTTAATCTCGGCAGTACCACCTGTGTTTCGGGGTCGCCGAAACGCGCGTTGTACTCTATCACGCGCGGACCCTTTGCCGTGAGCATAAGCCCGAAGAAGATTATGCCCTTGAAAGTCCTGCCCTCGCTGTTGAGTGCATCTACAGTCGGACGGAAGATCGTCTTCATACATACATCCGCTATCTCGTCCGTATAAACACGGCTCGGGGAGAAAGTGCCCATACCGCCCGTGTTAAGGCCTTGGTCGTTGTCGTAAGCGCGCTTGTGATCCTGCGCGGATACCATGGGGACCACCGTCTTGCCGTCACAGAACGAAAGTATCGAGACTTCGGGACCTGTCAGAAATTCCTCGATAACGACCTTGTTGCCGCTCTCGCCGAACTTTTTATCGACCATGATAGTCTTTAAGCCCTCTTCCGCTTCTTCAAAGGTGTTGCAGATAAGCACGCCTTTGCCAAGCGCAAGACCGTCCGCTTTCAGCACAACGGGGAAATCGCCCTTTCTGACATATTCAAGCGCCGCATCATAGTTATCGAAAGTTTCGTAACCTGCGGTGGGTATATTGTATTTTTTCATCAATTCCTTGCTGTATGCCTTGCTGCCCTCGATTATAGCCGCATTTTTGCGCGGACCGAAAACACGCAGACCCTCTGCCTCAAAGGCATCCACAACACCCGCAACAAGGGGGTCGTCCATACCTATAACGGTAAGGTCAATGGAATTTGACTTTGCAAAAGCCACCAGCTTGTCTATCTCCATTGCGCCGATAGGTACAAGCTCCGCAAGCTGACCGATGCCCGCATTACCGGGGGCGCAGTAGATCTTTTCTATTTTTTTGTTCTGAAGCAGCTTCCATATTATGGCGTGTTCACGTCCGCCGCTGCCGACAACTAAAACTTTCATAGTGTTTCTCCTTATAGTGCAAGACTCGCCCGCACTTTCTTTAGTTTTTTTGAAATATTGTTAGACTGCTTTTCATGCAGCGAATAATCAAGTACGTTGAGTTTTGTAAGAATCTCTTCATATCTGTCCGTCATTTTTCGGCTCCTTTTGGGGTATTCTGCATTGGCGGGAGGATTCATCCGCCAAACCTCGTTTTGTCCCTCGATCATAGCGCACATTCCTCTTGGCTCCCCTTGCAGGGGAGCTGTCAGCCTGTTGGGTTTGCTTTAGCAAGCCCGATCCCGCAGGGATGACGGCAGCTTTAGCTGCTGTCACCGGCTGACTGAGGGGTTTCGATAACCAATGGGACACTTTACTCCAACCTTGCCTTTACCTCTGCATCTATCACTTCACAAACTTCCTTAAACTTATGTGTTATCTGTGGATTTGTAAATCTTATTACCTTTATCCCATATTTTTGAAGCGCCCTTGTCCTGTTTTCGTCATAATCAATACCATCATCCGAATAATGCTGCGACCCGTCAAGTTCTATGGCAAGCCTTGCTTTTGCGCAGTAAAAATCCAAAACATAATTATTTACCGCACGCTGCCGATAAAATTTTATCGTATAGTTCCTTAAATACAAGAACCATAATTTCTTTTCTTGTTCCGTCAGGTTTCGGCGCAGTTCTTTTGCATTTTGTATGTTTTGGTTTTTGTAGCTGTGATTGTTATATTGATCTTCCATTTTATTATACTCCCAAAAACAGAAACCCCTCAGTCACGGCTAAAGCCGTGCCAGCTCCCCTGTAAGGGGAGCCAAGACTAATGCAACATTATAGCACTTTTAGAGTATATAAATTCCTTAAGTTGATAACATTACCTATAAGGGGAGCCAAGTAATTCTGTGTGGAAATTTAATATAGTCACACGGCCAAGTAATTCCATTTTATTATACTCCAAAAAACAGAAACCCCTCAGTCACGGCTAAAGCCGTGCCAGCTCCCCTGTAAGGGGAGCCAAGACTAATGCAACATTACAGCACTTTTAAAGCATATACATTCCTTAAGTTGATAACATTTCCTAAAAGGGGAGCCAAGACTAATGCAACATTATAGCATTTTTAAAGTATATACATTCCTTAAGTTGATAACATTACCTAAAAGGGGAGCCGAGACGTCTGCGACGTGAGTTACCAAAAACACCTTATCTTATCCTGACCTTATTCCCCACGACCTCAAGTTTGCCCTCGGCAAAAAGTCTTATCGCTTCGGGGAAAATTTTCCATTCGGCTTCTTCCATAACACGTTTTTGCAGTACCTCGGGGGTATCGTCATCCATGACCTCTACCGCTTTTTGCAGTATTATAGGGCCGCCGTCCGTTATCTGGCTTACAAAATGCACGGTCGCACCCGTCAGCTTAACACCCTTTTCAAGTACGGCTTCGTGAACGTGCAGACCGTAAAAACCGTCGCCGCAGAAGCTCGGTATAAGTGCGGGGTGGATATTCATTATTTTATTTTCAAAAGTATTTACAAAATCCTCGCCGAGTATCGTCATAAAGCCCGCAAGAACAACAAGACCGACACCGCGCTTTTTGAAATGTTCGGCAAGTGCAAGGTCATATGCCTTTGCATCGGCATAGTCGCGCTTACGCATACAGATCGCCTCTATGCCCTTTTTTGCCGCCCTTTCAAGAGCGTATGCCTTTGGATTGCTGCTTACAACGGAAACTATCTCGGCATTTATGCCCTGCGTTTCAATTGCATCCATTATCGCCTGTAAGTTCGTGCCTCCGCCGCTTACAAGCACACCTATCTTTAACATATCTTACACCTTATTTCAAGTTTATCTCAATGCCCTCGCCCTCGGTAACAAAGCCTATCTCGTAAGCCTTTTCGCCCGAAGCCGCAAGGGTGTCTATGGTCTTTTGAACATCCTCTTTCGCAACGCATACTACCATGCCGATACCCATATTAAAGGTGTTATACATACTCATACGTGCAACATTGCCCTCTTTTTCAAGCAGGGAGAAGATGGGGAGGATATCCCATGTACCCTCGTTGATATTAACTTTTGTGCCCTTCGGCATCATACGCGGTATATTCTCGATAAAGCCGCCGCCCGTAACATGGCTGATACCTTTTACTTCCACCTTTTTGATAAGGTCAAGCACGGGCTTTACATAAATCTTTGTGGGTGTGAGCAGGGCTTCGCCGAGTGTGCCGCCAAGTTCGTCATAGTGCTTGTTAAGGTTTTCCTTATTTACCTCGAATACCTTGCGCACAAGAGAATAGCCGTTTGAGTGTACGCCGCTTGAAGCTATGCCCACAAGCGCATCACCCGCCTTTATCTTGCTGCCGTCTATCGCCTTTGTCTTATCCATTATGCCAACGGTAAAGCCTGCAAGGTCATACTCGTCAACGGGATAGAAACCGGGCATTTCAGCCGTTTCGCCGCCTATGAGCGAGCAGCCCGACTGACGGCAGCCCTCTGCAACGCCGCTTACTATCTCGGCGATCTTCTCGGGCTCGTTCTTGCCGCAAGCTATGTAATCAAGGAAAAACAGAGGCTCTGCGCCGCTGCACACAACATCGTTAACGCACATGGCTACCGCATCAATGCCGATAGTGTTGTGCTTGTCAAGCAAAAACGCTATCTTGAGCTTTGTGCCTACACCGTCCGTACCGCTTACAAGCACGGGCTCTTCCATATTTTTTGCCTGTGATATGCCGAATAAGCCGCCGAAACCGCCTATATCCGTCAAAACTTCGGGTCTGAATGTGCTCTTGACATGACCCTTCATCAATTCCACTGCCTTGTAGCCCGCCTCAACGTCTACGCCTGCTGATTTGTAATCCATAATTGACCTCCCGATAGGATAAAAAATTAATATAACAAATAAAAATATACTTATTACCATTATAACAATAAAAATAAAAAAAATCAACATATTATATTCTTATATTCGGAGTTTTTTGTTTTTCGATAGTTCTTTGAGAAAGTAAATTTATCATTGACTCAGCGTTTCCTTAGTTTTTCAGACAGGGATAGTTGTCCGACCCCTCTCTCTGCAAAATAAACAGATTGACATATCTGTTGTGCCGATATATAATTATTACACGGACGATCGTTATGCTTGTCCGCAAATAAAAACAGGAGAATTGCCTTTTGAAAAAATATAGCACAAAATCGGATAGTGTGGCGTAGCCGAGAGGCTGCCGCACTAAAAGCAAGCCTCTCAAAAGATTTATGATTTTACTTTTAGGAGGACGATCCCATGAACAGGGAAAACAAGAAAAAATCATTTGAAAAAAGTTACTATAAAAATCATCCGTGCGGCGACAGCTTTGTCTGCAAGGTCTGCGGCAGAACTGTTGTGCCGACAGGGGCGGGCAGTGAACACCGAAACCATTGTCCCTATTGTCTGTCAAGCCGACATCTTGATGACGAACCGGGTGACCGTGCCGCAGACTGCGGAGGCGTAATGGAACCTATTGCGGTCTGGGTAAGAAAAAACGGTGAATGGGCAATAATCCATCGCTGCCGTATTTGCGGAAAATTAAGTTCAAACCGCATTGCGGCCGATGACAACCCGATGAAGCTGATGTCGCTTGCTATGAGACCCGTTGCATTACCGCCTTTTCCTTTGGAGCGCATTGAAGAAATGACAAAACTGATGGGCGGTGACGGAGAATTGAAATGGTAATGTAAAACAAAACCGCCTCTCGGACAATTTAAGCCGAGAGGCGGTTTTTTGCCGGAGGGTGGTACCCTTTTTTTCTGCCGATCATGCCCGACATATCGTATCGGCGATGTTTTTGCAATGCTCTGACACGCTTTTAACATCATTTGTCAGATCGGATAAAATAAATCCCATATCTACAGTGCATTTTCCGTTTTTTAGGCGTTTTTTGTGGCTTTTTATAACCTTGCTGCAAATTTTGTTGATTTGTGTATTCAACTCGATTATCGTGACAGCGGTGTTTTTATCGTTATTGAGAAAGCAATCAAGACTTCTTTTGCAAATTTCGGCAGCATTATTAAGCATATTGCTTATTTCCGCAGCTCCTTTTTCCGAAAACTTACTCTTTTTTCGGTTCAGCTTTTTAAATGAAGTTTTCATCATTTTTGCATGGTCGGCAATACGCTCGAAATCCCCGATAAAACTTTGCAGATCATATATACGGTCGATTTCGATGCGGGATACATCAAAAGAACTTATCTTTGCCAGATAATATCCCAGGCGTTCCTCGTATTGGTCTATCACACCCTCTAATTCATCAACTTTTTCCGCCTTTTCTTCCGAGTAATCATACATAAGATCTGTGGTTGCATAAAATGTTTCCACGGATAATTCGGCCATTTTGTCTACCGCCTTTGCGCACTGTGAAAGAGCAAAAGCGGGATTTTTCAGAAAACGATCGTCGAGCAGCGAAAGTCCGCGCAGATATTCCGAAACGGTCTCCTCTTCCTCGTCTGTCTGTTTTACCGACATTTCGGCAAGGCGTACCAGCGCATTTGAAAACGGCAGCAGAAGTAATGTTGCAAACACATTGAAGCATGAGTGTATGGCTGCAATGCCCGTTGCGTTTGCGGGCTGTGTCATAAAAGCAAAGGGATGAACTGCATAAACAAGGTAAAACAGCGCCATAAAAACTATTGTACCTATAAGATTAAAGTAAAGATGGATAAAAGCCGTTCTTTTAGCATTTACTTTTGCGCCTGCCGAGGAGATAAGCGCTGTCACGCAGGTACCTATATTCTGTCCCATAATAATGGGCAAGACCGAATTGTAAGGTATTGCACCCGTTGCACAAAGCGCCTGCAAAATACCGACCGATGCAGAGGAGCTTTGTATTGCCGCCGTAAGCACCGCACCCACGATCATTCCGACTATCGGGTTTGAAAATGCGGTAAACAGCCTTGTAAATTCGGGCACATCTTTAAGCGGCTCCACTGCCGTACTCATTGTATCCATGCCGAACATCAGCACCGAAAAACCGATAAGTATTTTTCCGATATTATTTTTCTTTTCCGACTTGCTGAACAAAAGAAAAATAACACCTATCAAAGCAAGTATCGGAGAAAATGATGTCGGTTTCAACATTTGTATGAAAAAGCTTTCGCTTTGTATTCCCGAAAGGCTTAATATCCACGATGTTACGGTCGTACCGACATTTGCGCCCATTATTATGCCGACGGCTTGTTTAAGCTGCATTATGCCCGAATTGACAAAACCGACTGCCATGACCGTTGTTGCGGAAGATGACTGTATAACAGCGGTAACGCCTGCGCCGAGCAAAACACCCTTTATCGGATTATCCGTAAGTTTTGCAAGTATCTCCTGCATACGTCCGCCCGAAAGTTTTGTCAGACCCTCGCCCAAAACGTGCATACCGTATAAAAACAGGGATAACCCGCCTATCATCGTCAATAAATTGAATATATCCATAAGACCTCCTTCAGCGGACTGCCGCAAATACCACATCCGCAATATAAATTATTAACATTGCGCCGCCCTCAAGTTTACCGAGTTTTCTGTCTTTTGCTGCAAACAGATATGTTATTATGCTTACCGCAATAAGAATTATCATATCACAGACCGATGCAAGGTTTACCTTTATAGGATGTATCGACGAAGAAATGCCGAGTATAAACAGAAGATTAAAAATATTTGAGCCTACAACATTTCCGACTGCCATACCGTTTTCGCCTTTTCTTGATGCAACGATAGATGTCACAAGTTCGGGAAGCGATGTGCCGACCGCAACGATAGTCAAGCCTATAAGCGTTTCGGACATACCTGCGATACGGGCAATTTCCTTTGCGGAATAAACAACAGCCTGTCCGCCTGCAACTATTAGCGCGACACCGATAATTATAAGCAAAAAGCATTTATGGACGGGTATGGTCTTTATATCGTCTTCTTCCTGCGGGTGTTTTTTGCATCGACAATAAGCATTGCAATATAGGCAATGAATAAAACTATAAGCACAAGCCCTGTTATGCGTGTTACATCACCCACATTATCAAGCATTTTATTGTTGACGAACGCACCGCCGAAGAGTGCCTCCCAGCTTGTCATAAACAGCACAACAGCCGTTGCTGCTATCGAGATCGGGAAATCACGCTTCATAATAGCATCATCAACGGGAACATTGCGTATCAGTGCGCATACACCGAGTACCGACAGCAAATTAAAAATGTTCGAGCCGATAACATTACTCAGTGCAATTTCGTTTGAACCCTGCAATGCCGCAGAGGTACTGACCGCAAGTTCGGGTGCGCTTGTGCCGAGTGCAACGATGGTGAGACCGATTATAACACCCGGGACTTTAAAGTTTTTTGCAAGTGCGGAACTTCCGTCAACAAAGATGTCCGCACCTTTTATAAGTGCAATAAAACCTACGACCAGAATAAAGATGTCCAACAGTACCATGAATTTTACCTTCTTTCTAAAAATTACGAGCTTTGTATACAAATAAAAAAGCGAGACAATTTACCGCACAAAAAATGCAGTAAAAAGTCTCGCCTATTATGATACGCTCCGGGGATATTATCCCGTACTGACGAATACGCATCACGCTTTTTATACTTATCCCGCGTTGGCTACTCCCTGATTACAGGGTCATTATAACACCGTAAATTCTATTTGTCAATATAGCATTTGCATTATTTTGCGTAATATATCCATACTGTTTTTGTTATGATATTTCCCTAAAAAACTCCCACACCCTTTGCAGTGCTGATTTTCACAAATCAAGCATATACTGTACAAAGAGTTATGGGAGTACATAATAAAAAGCGGTGCGACCGTGAGGGAGACCGCAAAGCGGTTTGGGATAAGCAAATCTACGGCGCATACTGTCTTACATTAATGTAACGTGAGTTTTGGGGTTAAATAAGCGATTTTCTTAATCCTTAATCACCCGAATAAAACCGTTATTTCACTTTCGGCCTCATAAATTGTTTTACCATCAAAAATTTTGGCTATTTCGAACTGTTCAACACATTTCCTAAAATCTTTGCCCCAAAAACTTGCAACATTCTTACCATTGTCAGTAATTTCAACAATGTACATTTCAATCATTTTTTTCTTATCATTATATAAAGATTCAAGAAAAAATCGTTTATTTCTGAATGAAAATTCTTTCTCAGGACCTCCCGTTTCAAGTAAATCATTAATAAATTCCGATAAAGTATTTCCTTGTATTTATAACATCCTTCCATGTCATTCATCCGTCAACCCACGTCATCATTGCTTCAACTTCATAAAAGTCTTTGCCATTCCAGTATTTATCCGATACAATATGTTCAAGACAATCTGAAACATCAGCCCCTTCGTAGTAATAGAATTCTCTCTCGAAATGATGAATATCTTCGCCGAATTGATCTATGCTTGTATAATAGACATTTCTTTTATTATCATATCTGATACCATAAAAATAGTAAAGATGACCGTCATATCTCACCATTTCATCTTGTATAGTCAAATTGTTGACAAATTCTTTTACGTTCCCGGCATCCATCTTGTTATCCCTCCAAAGTATTTCTTGTATTTTTTGTATTCTTCCTCGGTCATAAGTCTTGTAGTCCGTTTAGAGAAGTCATCATGGTTTGGATACTCATGAACATGAAGAATAGGTTTTCTGCTCTTATCAAGGTTCCTCTCCGGGTGATAACCTATCTCTAATGTCAAATAGTGTTCTTTGTCAAAAAATCTGAGCATTTTGAAATTCCCGTCAGGATAAAGCTGAATATATGCCTCGCTTGAATGAGCCTCTACGGGAAGGTCGTGCTTATTACCAAGTCCGCTCAATACCTTTACTCCCTCAATTTTACCTACAGTTTTATAAGTATAGGGAACATTATTCCCAATCGCATAAGTACCTCTTCCGCCCATATCACCGCACCACCTTTCTTGACTTGAGGTAATCC
>JAGAHK010000162.1 GCA_017627115.1 Bacillota bacterium
ATAGTTTTTTCTGTCATAGTGTTCCTTTAAATTATAATAATCATTAATATTTTTGCTCCGGCAAAACAGGGGTTTGGGAGTCTGTCCCAATCAAGTTTTAGATTGAAAATCTAAGAACCGTACAAGGCAGGGCATTTGATATTATTTTTGAAATTTGCGTTTTTTGCAATTCAAAATTTTTCAAGTGGCCCGCCCGGTGCTATGGTTTTGTTATAATAGGGACAAGCAAGGAAAACAGCATAGAGCAGCGGTTTTGAATTGATTTGTCCTACTATGATTCAAAAAGTAAATCTATTGTTTCCTCGTTCAGACAGGCCATTGCAAAATGGTCTGTTTGTGCTTAATAAAATAATAACATATTTCAAGCGTGGGTTCAAGCAATCTGCGCTTTTTTAATTTTAAGAAAGTGAGGAAACCATTATGACAAATGAAAATATGATACCCGAAAGATTTTACTTTCACGGAAACGAGATTGAACAATTTATACATATTCAGGTGCCTATTGCGCTTATAAAAGACAAGATGTTCAAGGGAATATCTACCGATGCAAAGCTACTGTATGGCTTATTGCTGAACAGGACAGGCTTATCTATCAAAAATCAATGGCTTGATGCAGATAATCGCACTTATATTACCTATACCATTGAAAATGTTATGGAAGATATGGGCATTGGCAGTACAAAAGCGAAAAAGCTGTTTGCGGAGCTTGTAGATATAAATGATACGGGCATTGGGCTTATCAAAAAGGTTCGTGTGCTAAATAAGCCAAGCAGGATCTATGTTTTGAATTTTACGCAGGTTTTTGAATATCTCAAACGTATTTGCGGCGAAGAGCAGGAAAACAGCGGAGAAACTCATACAGAAAACAAAATATTCTCCGAAAGTTATCCACAAAATGAAGTGGATCATTTTTTTGCCCATTCGGAAACGTCCGTCGGAGAGACTTCCGAGCGACCCACTGATGGTCACGAGAGCGACTTTCTGACGGACACGCCTGCGTCTACTGATTATAACAATATTAGAGATAAAGATAATATAGATATTAATTCTATCAATCCATCTTTCAGTGATAGATCGATTGATGGGAATAAATGCACGGATATTTCAAATGCTGATTATTTAGCTTACAAACAGCTTATTATGGACAACATTGGCTACGACGAACTTGTAAACTGCATAGATATTGGTGTTTTAAGCAATGACAGCCTTGAACACTTAAACGAGATAGTTGAGCTAATGACCGAAATCGTTAGCTGCACTACACAGCCGATAAAAATAAACGGAAACAGCTATCCAGCCGAAATCGTCAAGAGCCGTTTTCTTAAACTTGACTATAACGATATTTATGCGGTTTTGGAATGGTTTGAAAAGCCGAATGCAGACGGCAGCAATCTTATTCGTGTTAAAAATATGCGTGCATACTTGATAAGTATGCTGTTTAACAGCAAGACCACCCGCAACACCGATTTTAAAAATTATTTTAATGCAAGCTATTACGGAAATATGGGAAAGGAGGCTTGATTTATGGGAAGATACAGAGATCAGACACTTGGAATAAGGCTTACACAGGACGAAAAAGAAAAAATCTTGGCGCACATGGAAAAAGCGGGATTCAGAAATATAACCGATTTTTTTATATACTGCACTTGTAATTGCAGAGCGTTCAGTTTTGATTTGACACCTCTGCTGGCTGTAAAAAACGAAATGAGCAGGATCGGTTCAAATATCAATCAGATAGCCAAAGTTGCCAATACAAGCAAAAGCATTTACCGCAACGATGTTTTACGCCTTGAAAACGAGGTAGACGAATTGCGTGAGATCGTACATAAAAACTTTATGATAATGAAGGATGTGAAGAAAAATGGCTTACACGAAGATAAAACAGATTAAAACCCATACCCATTTGCAGCAGAGTCTTGATTATATCATAAATCCCGACAAGACCGAAGAAATGCTGTATGTTGACGGCTATATGTGCGATTATAAATATGCTGCGGATGATTTTAACGATATTTACCTGAATGCTATTCACAAAGGCAATAACCTTGCACACCATATAATTCAATCTTATGCGCCCGATGACAATATTACTCCCGAAAAAGCACTGGAGATAGCGCAGGAATTTATGCGGCGCAAATACCCGAATTATCAGTATGTTGTTGCAGTCCATAATGACCGCGAACACCTGCACGCACATATAATTATGAACGCCGTGGACTTTGAAACTTATCACAAACTGCACACGAATATCAACAATATTCTCGAAATGCGCGAAATAAGCGATGAACTGTGCCGCGAAAACGGCTTGTCCGTTATCCCAAAAGATACAATAAAGCGAAAGTGTCTGCTTATGGACACTGTTGATAAGCATATCGCCGTTGCCCGCAGTTTTGATGAATTTTTAGGGCTTATGCAGGAATCGGGTTATGAAGTAAAAATCGGCAAGTACATAAGTTTTCGCGGTCGTGGCGAGGAACGCTTCCGCAGGGGCGATACAATAGGCGAAGCGTATTCCGAAATGGGTATAAGAAAACGAATAAAGGGTGTTGACATCAATCACGTCCCGAAACGCATATATGACGATAAAAAGGTTAAAATCTCAAATAAAAATCGTGTTAAATATGCTATAAATGATGCTTTAAAGGTATGCACAAACTTTGATGAATTTATAGCACACCTGCGGGCTAACGGAATGGAGGTTAAACAGGGTGTACACCTTTCTATGCGTATTCCTGTAGCAAAAAAGTTTACCCGCACCGAAAAGCTGGGTTATGAGTATACGGAAGAAATGCTGCGGCTGTATTTCAATAATCGTGCGGAGTACGAGCGAATAAAGGCTAACCACAACAAAACCAAAATTCAAAAAATCGCCCTAAATGCCGAACACAGCAAGTCTGCGGCGGTATACAACATCAATACTCAAATACGAATGTTCAATCTTATGGGCGAATACGGCATAAAATCTCCCGAAGAATTGGATGAAAAGATAGCCGAACTCAAAAAGCAGGAAAAACAGTATATTGACAGCATTAAATCGGTTGAAACAATGGTCGAAAGCAATAAGGATAAGATAAAGGCACTTAGTGAATATAACCGCACAAAACCGTATTATGATAAGTATATCGGTATTCGTTCAAAGGCAGATAAGGAACTTTACGGCGTTCAATATGAGCTTGAATTAAAAAGCTACAAAAAGGCTTATGAACGTATAACCGATTTAAAGCGACCCAATGGCTCTTTATACGAAGAAGGTACTTTAAGGGCTTATATAAAAGCGGAAGAAGAACGAATAAAGCTGTTTTCGGATAAACACAAGTCCGTTGTGACGGAACTGCGAAATTTGCATTTATTAAAAGAAAACATTGAAAGAATAAATAACGGCGGCGATTACGAAATAGACAGGCTCGCGGATAATGCAGAGTTTGACCGTTATGCAGCCACCCATAATATCAACACTCAAATACAAATGATGAACCTTATGGGCGAATATGGTATCAAGACTTATGATGAGCTGACGGAAGAAATATCAAAACTCGCAACAAAAATAAAATCTTGCGACAGCAATATTTCCGAATACTCGCAGTGCGCCGAAACAAACAGGAAAGCCCTCGAAACATTGCGTGATTATCAGCGGTTAAAGCCTTTTTATATGAAATATATCAAAATAGTTTCGCCGCCCGAAAAGGAATTATATGGTGTTGAATATCATCTTGAATTGGAGGCTTACAAGAAAGTTCGCGCCCGTATAGAGAGCCTGAAACTCCCTGATGATTCTTTCCCGACCGAAGAAAATATAATCCGCAATATTTCCGATACGGAAGAAAAAATCTCGGAATATACGGAAAAACGCAAAGAGTTGGAGAAAGAACTTCACAATTTAAGCCGATTGAAAGAGAATATTGATTCACTTAACGGTGATGACCTTGAGGAATATGAAGAAGAAATCGAGGAAACGGGGTCAAGGGAGCGTTATTTACGGTAAAATATAAAATATCTTGCAACTGCATAATCAAAAAGACGGTAAAGGAAATTTAAACGATTTCCTTTGCCGTAAAAAACAGATTTGCTCGCAGATTATAAGGAACAAATATCCCAAATCCATATACGAAACAGTGGTCTGCTAAAATATTCCCTATCAAATCGTGCAACACTTATCAATTAAAGCGGAACTGATTGCACTTGGATAAAAAAGTCCAATCCGCTCAATCGCGACTTTAGTCAATTATGTCTTTGAGAACAAGGTTATTTAAGTCCATCATACTGGTATATACTGCATCATTCGCCATTCGCATAGCCAATTTAAGACCTATGCCATCGTTATTTTTATTTTCGGACACATACGCAACAGGGTCGAAAGCGGGACAGTTATCGCGAAAGCGTAATGTCCAGTTTCCGTCTTTATATTGCAGACGAATTGACAATTGGTCATTTCCGTTCTCGGAAAAACCATGTCGGACTACATTTGTACCCATTTCTTCTATACACAGAGCGATATGTTTGCTTTTACGCTCCTCAGTCCCGTGAGCATTACAAAACTCTTCCGCTTTTCGCGAAGCAAGAACCGCATCTTCCAAGCTGTGAATGTCAAACTCCAAAATATTCTCGGACGGCACGCCGAAATTTTCGGGCAGTATAAGCAGGGTCTCCCACTTATCCATATCAGCCTGTCTTTTTGTTATGCTCAGCACCCCAATGCCTAAAAGCATAACGACTTCGGCAACAAGGAAATAGAGCCATATTCCGTCTGCACCGAATAAACGGTTAATTATAAGTGCGACAGTTACAGGTAGTGCAAGATTTTCAAATAAGGCAATAATTCCCATCGTTTTTATGCGTCCCGTCCCCTGATATGCATCCTTCAACGCAGAGTTGATACTGCACGGAAGCAGACCAAAAGAAAATAAGCGAAGACCAACAGCAACTTCTTTCATATATTCCTCATCTGCATCGGGTATTATCAAACGTACAACAAACGGTGCAATGACCAACAGCAGAGCCGTAACAAGAATACTCATCACGCTTGCTGTGCGAATTATCGCCCTAAGCATATCCCTTAAAGCACTGCGGTCTTCATCATAAAAAAATATACCCGAAAGGGAAAGTGATACGCCTGCCGTACCCATACTTACGCTTTTAATAACATTACCTACATTCAAAATGACCGAAAATGCCGCAACAAGCAAATCACCGCCGATATTCAAAAGAATTTGGTTCATTACAAACACCATTACAAGTGCGGCCGCAAGGTCCACAACGGTAGGAAACCCGCCGACAAGAAACTCTTTGATTATTTTCAGCTTAACATTTGCCTTTGAAAAAACATAAATACACTTTGACGACAGGAAATATCCCATATAAAATACCAAGGCGGCATAGTAACTGAAAGAAGATGCCAGCCCCATACCAAACATACCGCCGTGAAACACATATACATTCAGCAGATCAAAGACAATATCCGTTATCGTCATTACCGATGTTGCCTTTATCAAAAGATTGCTTTTCCCTGCGTTTTGCAGAAACGGTGTCAAAACAAGAGTACCCATTATTGCCGGTGCACCGACGGCAAAACCCGCTATATAGCCTGCGGTATTATTAAGAAGCTCGGTTTCTTGTGCGCCCATCAGTTTTGCCAAGGGTAAACGCAAACCGCATACCAATGCCATAAAAGATATTGAAAATATCAGCGTGAAAACAAGCACAGTGGAATACGCGCGGTCGACTTCATCCCTCAAGCCTTTTCCCAATGCCCGACTGCACACTACCTGTACACCCGAAGAAACCAGTACACAGACCGCATTAAGCACCATAAGAACAGGGCTCGCCAAACTGTCTGCCGCCAAACCCGAAACGCCTAAAAAACGACCAATCATTACATTGTCGATGAGCAGACACAAAGAAACCGTCATAGTTGACAGGATCTGTGCAGCCATCATACGCCGCACCAGTTTTTCAATCATTCTTTGCACATCCTTTTTATGCTTTACCTTCTTCGTGATTTCGCATAAGATATTCGTTTATATCAAAACCGTCCGAATACTGCCAATCCAAATTACTGCTGAAACTTCCGTTATCCGAGACCGAAGCAGCGTATGCATCGACATTTGCAAGTATTATTCTTGCACTCATCGTCGCTTGTTCATCATCCAAACGGTATGGCTTGCCGCTGTCAGTAAAGTTTATTCTCAGCCATTGGGGCATTAATATTATTTCCAAAGTTATTTCGCCGTTTGTATCATAGGCATTTGCAATGCGCTCGGTAAGCATTTCCTCCACAGCAAGGCGAATGCGTCTGACCTGTCGACCGCTGAAAGAAAGCTGTTCAACAAGTCCCTGCACCATATCGCATACAGGCGTAATGGTATAGCTTCTGTTGCCGACTTTTGTGTTGATTATGCGAAGCCCCTCGTTCAACGAATTTGATATAAATACCTTGCGCAGTTTTTCAAGCAGCATTACTTTTAATCCGCGGGCATCAAGTTTTCCGTTTGTATTCAGCGGAAATTCCGAAAACATGAAATAATGCGACGGTATTTTGTAAGATGCAAGGCTTTTTTTCAAAAACACTGTCATTTCGTTATCGTCCAAAGGCTCTGTTTGCGGCACTATACACGCTTCAACACTTTCTCCCCAGATCGGGTGCGGTGCGCCCATTACCTTTGCATCCTTTACATTCGGGTGTTCCATTATTTTTTTCTCTATCTCGGAGGGTGAAATATTTTCGCCGCTGCGTATTATTATATCCTTTATACGTCCCGAAAGGCTCAATAACCCATTTTCATCTATCGTGCCAAGGTCACCCGTATGCAGCCAACCGTCTTCATCAAAAGGCTGTTGTTCGGGCGGTAGATTCAAATAGCCGTTCATGGTTATCGGGCCTTTGACAACTACTTCGCCTATCTCGCCTGCACCGACAAATCCCTTGTCTTTGACCCATATACGCACATCTATTCCCGGAAGTATCCTGCCCACCGAAACAGCACGCTTTTCCAAAGGATCTGCACCGATATTTACCGAAACAACGGGCGAGCATTCGGTCTGACCGTAGCCTATCAGCATTTTGCCGCCGCCCAGCATATTTTCAACACGCATCATTTCCGTAGGTGTAGTAAAACCGCCGCCTACCAAACAGGTTTTTACAACACCTTTGATTTTTTCTTCAACATCGGGCAAAGCAGTAATGCCACTGTAAATTGCACCTACCGTAGCAATTGTTCCTATTTTGTTTTTATATACCATATCAAGTACATTTTGAGGTTTTATCGCATCCACAATGTAAGTATGCATACCTTTACAAAGCCACATCATCGTCATTGCAAGGCCATAACTGTGGAACAGCGGCAGAGCATTGCAAATAGATGAAGTAATATCATTTTTTAAGTGTTCCATAACAATTTCGGCATCGTTAAGTACCGAAAAAGATGACAGCTGAACCGCTTTAGGCATTGAGGTTGTGCCTGTGGTAAAAATGATAAACTGCGTATCTTTCGGCTGCACCTGCATTTCTCTTTTACGGCAGACCTCTATGTCAAGCGGCGTAGATGTATCTGCCGCTTTTTTCATCAATTCGGCCGATAAGAATATATTTTCTTTCGGAACTCCGCCGCTTACCACGGCATTAACGGCTTTTTCGGGAGCTGCGGCAGAAATTTTGTTGGCACCGATGACAGCCCGGTTTGCACCCACATACTCCGTCAGCTGTGTAACGCCGTCTTCGTTCATGCCGTAATTCATCAGTACAGCTATGCCGCCCGCAAAAATAATGCCGAAAAACTCTGTTATCCAGTCAATGCCATTAACTGCCCATAGAATAACTTTTTCCCCTTTTTTCATACCCGCTGCGATGAAAATATCCGCACAGCGCCTTGATGCATCCAATAATTCGCTGTAATTCAGTGTAGCATTCCCGCAGGTCACAGCAGGTCTGTCGCCGTGCTCCAATGCCATTTGCTCCAACATTGATGAAAAACTATATTCCATATTCGATATTCCTCCCGTTTATTTTTTCGGCTGTTATTATTCTTTTATAAGCTCAATGGAATCTTTGCCTCCGGTAAGGAAACCGTAAAGTTTAAGGAACTCTGCCTTATCAAAATCCTTGCCTTTGCTGCTCATAAGCCAATATTTGTCCGAATCGATAAAATATGAATAACCGGTATGGGTTAATCCATGTCTCTCATACAGTTTCAACCGTCTTATGCGCTGTTCGGCATTATCGGCATTTTCATCGGGTACTTCGATCCCAAACACGATCTCTTTGTCCGCAAAAAGCTGCATATATTGTTTGATCACCGCCGAACCGTATCCTTTGGATTGCAGTGAGGGTTCAACCGCAAGATAAAGACCCCATATCATTTTCTCTGTTTGAAAAATATAATAAAAACCCACAAAAGTATTACCGTCAAGAAATGCTTTGTATTCTACCGTATCAAATGTTGACCAAAATTTAAGCTCATCCATTGAATAACGCTCGGTTTTTGGGAAAACCTTGTTCAGCAGACAGTCAACTTTTTCGTTCAGTGGGCTGTCCGGTTCAACTTTAATTATTTTCAGTTCCATCAAATTCCAACTCCTTTGAGATCTCTTTTCTTATATCACCAAGGCAAATATCAGCCTGCGAATGATGTTGTGAAAGCGTTTTTGCAGTTATCAGGAACAGTTTTTGAAAACGCGATATACTTTCGTCCTCGTAAAAACTTGCGGCGTAAGAAGCCAGCAGTCCCAAACCCGATTCGCCGTCTAATATTTCCAAATCGAGAATAGCCTGTGCGGCAGACTCGTTCCAACGCAGATCGACCGATTCCACATCAAGTTCTCCCATAACATGGGAATCACGGATATTACGCTGATACAAAAGATATGCAGGCTCATTTTCCGCAACTTGATTTCGCATATCCACATAGGGATAATTGCTGTGTTCTATGCCTTTTTGTACTTGATCTCGTACGTCGGCATATATATCCCTCAGTGTTGCATTGTCAATTAAACGAAGCCCCACGGGCAAAGCACGGAAAAGCAGTCCGACGGTTGACATCATATACTCGTTTTCTCTGCCGTTATATATCCACGAAAGCCTTATATTCTGCTCGTTATTGTATATTGATATTGCAAGTGCCGCAGCCGCAATGAAAAACTCGTTTCGTGAAAGCTGATATACTTTTTCCAATGTTTTCATTTGAAGTTGGTCAATATCTATCGGAGAAAAGACTTCCTTAACTTTGTTTTCTCTTGAGGTGTGATCTGTTTTCGGATAGCATGACCAATCCACACCGTCATAACGTTTTTCAAAATATTGTTTTGAGGCCTTGTATATTGCAGAAGCCGAAACGACCTCACGCTGTTCCATAATTTGATAATAATAATCTTTTTGAAGTTCTTCGCCGTTGTAAGCACGTGAAACATTATTCCAGAACACCTGTAAACTTGTGCCATCGAAAACGGAATGATGAACATCAAAGAATATATAGCCGCTTTTTTCCGTTTCAAACACACGGCAGCGGTATAATGTTCCGCCTATGACCTTGTATGGATAAACAAGCGAGTTTTTAACAAAGCGAAATTCAAATTCCGTCAATTTTTCCACCCTGATAGATACAAAAGTTTCGGGTGCGTAGTATTGCACAGGCTCTCCGTCTTCATTAAAACGGTAATGTGTAAGCAGTGCGGGATGATTTTGTATCGCTGTTCCGAGTGCTTCAGCCATTTTCTGCATATCTATGGTTTTTAAGTCGCATTTCATCAAACCAAACAGGTTATACATAGTTGAACCGGGCGAGTAAAGCTGATAGTCCAGCATATAATTCTGCTCAACGGTAAGCTGATGTTCACGCTGTATCGCAGATTCATTCTGAATATCGGCATCTATTTTTCCAATAAGACTTTCTAAATACAGTTTGGCAATTTCTTCCGGGGTTCGTCCGCGGAAAACTTCTCCCGCACTTAAACCCTCCAATCCCGATTCAACTATCATTTCCATAGAAGCAAGCGAGTCTCCGCCCATTTCGTAAAAATCGTCATGTATACCGATTCTTTTCAGTTTCAGTACAGTTTCCATTGCGTGACAGATCTTTTCTTCTATATTGTTACGCGGTGCAACATAGTCACTGTGGAAATCTTCAAGGTTAGGTTTCGGGAGTGCGGTACGATCGAATTTGCCGTTTGCTTTCAGCGGTATACTGTCTATCTTTATAAAACAGGAAGGTATCATATAATAAGGCAGACGCTTTTGCAGTTCCTTTCTCAGTTCTTTCGTGTCAAAATCCACATCGGTATTGTAATACGCACAAAGATAGCTTCGGTCATTTTCTTCAAAACCGCGTGCGGCTGCCCAGTCTATTCCAAGCACCTGCTTTATGGCGGCTTCTATTTCCGCAGGTTCTATGCGGTTGCCGTTTATCTTTATCATATCACCCTTGCGGCCGAGAAGAACATAATCACCGTTGCTGTTTTTATATGCCAGATCTCCCGAATGATAATAGCCGTCAACAAAAGCACGTTTTGTTTCTTCGGGTAGGTTTATGTAACCGCGGACAAAGGAAGTCTTGAACAAAAGTTCTCCTGTTTCTCCATCCGGTACGGGTTCTCCGTTTTCATCTACTAATCTGACAGAGTCCTCAACAAGCGGCTTGCCTATGGGGCAGGTGTCATAAGGTTTGTCTATCTCAAACATACACGCCGAACCTGCCGTTTCGCTTGCACCGTATATATTGTATACTTTCACGCCATCAATATAGAGTCCGTTGGCAGGCTCGCTTCCCACATACAGCACCTTTACCGTCGATGCTATCTTTTTGCCTATTATTCGTGCATAAGACGGTGTAAGGAAAGTGCTGGTTATATTATGATCTATAAAAAACTGTGCCAATGTTTCGGGATTTTTTACGGTCGTATATGATACGATATGCACCTTAACATTAAAAAGGCTGAGATTGTTCATGATAGTATTTACCGAAGCAACAAAATTCAGCGGAGATATCACAGCCACATTTTTTTTGTCCGAAAACGGGTTATTATATGCACGCCTTATGCTTGCACTGCTGTGATCCAAATGCCCCCACTCATGCAGTACACCTTTCGGGGTACCGGTGGAACCCGAAGTGTATATTGCAAAGGCGGCATCGTGTTCGCTGCAGTCAACATAATCCGGAAGTGGTTTTTCATTCATTATATGTTCCCAGTTTTCGGCATTTATCTCGACTTTGCATCCGCAGTCGTTTCTTATAAACTCTATCCTGTCGGGAGCGTAAGTATCTTCGACCATTACCCATGCCGCACCGGCTTTCCAAACACCTATCATTGCCACAACAGGCTGAACACTGCGCGGTAAATTTATAAGCACAAAGTCTTCTTTTCCTATATTTTGAGTTTTAAGCCAAGAATAAATACGCCCCGAAAGGTCGTTGATCTCGGCATAACCCAATCCTTTTGTATGTATCTCGTCATAGAGAACCGGTGTGTTTGGTTCCTGCTGAGTATATTCATTCAGATATTGCAAAAACAAACTCATTTGTTTTCCCCCTCTTGCTGCTTTTGATCGGGTATTTTTTCGAGCTTTGGTAAATATTCCTCACCCAAAAGATTTAAAAAAAGTTCTTCATACGCATCTCTGTCAAAATCCGTTCCGTGATTGCTCATAACCCAATACTCCACATTTCCGTACAAAGTCCGATAGCCTGTGGGTGCAAATCCGAGGCGTTCATAAAAACGCAGTCTTTTTTTCCTCTGTTCCGTATTGTCATAGCCATCTTTTGGTACTTCAATGTTAAAAGTGAATTCTCTGCCCGCAACACGCTGCTGGATCTCTCTTTGGATTGCGGAGCCGTATCCTTGGGATTGAATATCCCTGCGGATCGCAGTATAAAGACCGAAAACAGCCCTTTCCGATACAATATTATATGTGAAACCAACAAACTCATCTCCGTCATAATAGGCAGTACAATCAAAAGCCGGATTTTTAAGACGATCACTCAATCTTGTCAGCGGTGACTGTTCGTCTTTCGGAAATTCGGACTGTATCAGACGTGCTACTTCATCAAACTCCTTGCTTTGCGGTTGAACTTTTATGCTCTTTAATTCCATATTGTTTGCTCCCTTCTGTTCGTTCATAAACTTGTTTAAAATCACTCTATATTCAAAATATCGGAAGAGCCCATCACGTTAAGACAGTAAATACAACAAAAGCACACCCTAAAAGATATGTTTATCTATCCGATAGTGTGTGCACTTAAATATTGCCGTCTGCCCGTAAAAAAGGACACAGTTATACGACTTGCCTGCAAATAAAGTCTTTTTCATAACTTGTCATCCCCTCGTATTCTGATTTTTCGCAACATATTCCAAATATATTTCCGAAATATTGCTTTGACATTATTATATCAAATATACATGTACTTATCAAGCAAAATTTAATTCGAGTTTCCCTAATTTTCAACACAAAATCTTTGCCAAACGGCTAAATAACTGTATTTGTGATGTTAATTTTTCGACTATGAAGTTTATGATACCTGTTTTTTATTTAGTCAGTACATTTTTGAAAGCATAATCCGGCGTATGGAAAGCGAATTTAGGTACATCAACCATAAAAAGTTTTATGCTTTTTTATATGTATCTGTATTGTAAAATGGTTACGATATAAAAATAACCCGAATTTTCGGGGCGAAAGGAGCAAAAATATATGGAAAATAAGTTACTGGGGTATGTTCGCGTTTCGACCCGCGAGCAGAAAGAGGACAGGCAGATTATAGCCTTAACGGAGTACGGTGTACCGAGAACCGCCATATTTTCGGATAAAATCAGCGGTAAAGACTTTGAACGCCGCAATTATAAGCGTATGCTTAAAAAGCTGAAAAAAGGCAATATCCTTGTTGTGAAAAGTATTGACAGGCTTGGTCGTAATTATGAGGAGATAATCGAACAATGGCGATATATCACAAAAGACATCGGTGCGGATATTGTCATTCTCGATATACCGATTTTGAACACAAATTCTCATAAGGACTTGATAGGAACGCTCGTGTCAGACATTGTACTGCAATTGCTTTCCTTTGTGGCGCAGAATGAGCGTGAAAATATCCGTCAGCGACAGGCGGAAGGCATAGCGGCGGCGAGATTAAGAGGTGTGCATTTAGGCAGAAAAAAGCAGTTTTATGCGGATAATTATATTGATATATTCAAGCGTTATCGTTGCCGATATATAACCTTTGATGAAGCAAAGCAGCTTATTGGATGCTGTGAATGCACATTTTACCGAATGTTGAGTGAATTGCGTAAAAGCAAGAAAGTGCCTTGATAAAATGTACAAATTTCTGTAAAAAGGTATACGTTTTGATAGAACGATTTTTATATGGAAACCGCACAACTATTACATATATATTATAAAAGATTTTTG
>JAGAHK010000163.1 GCA_017627115.1 Bacillota bacterium
AAAAAAGCGAAGGCTGCGATAATTGTTATATGTATTTTCTGGATCGTATGCGTGATATGGACGGTTCACAGATATTCCGTACAAAAACGGGCTTTAATTATCCGCTGCAAAAGGACAGAAAAGGCAATTACAAGATAAAAAGCGGCGAAATGATAAGAGTGTGTATGACATCCGATTTTTTCCTTGAAGAAGCCGACAAGTGGCGTGATGAAGCGTGGGAGATAATGAGAATACGCAGTGATGTTATATTTTTTCTGCTGACAAAACGTCCCGAAAGGGTCGAAAAATGCCTGCCGCGCGATTGGAATGACGGCTGGGATAATATATTTTTCAATGTTACCGCAGAAAACCAGCGCCGCGCCGATGAACGCATACCCATACTGCTTGATCTGCCTTTCAGACACAAAGGTGTTATGTGCGCACCGTTTATAGGTCCTGTGAGCATAAGGAAATACCTTGAAACGGGACAGATCGAACAGGTACTTTGCGACGGTGAAAACTATGACGGCGCCCGCCCTTGTAATTTTGACTGGGTAAAACTGTTGAGGGACGAATGTGCAGACAACAACATTACCTTTGTTTTCTGCGGCACGGGCAGAAGATTTATAAAGGACGGAAAACTGTATAAAATAGAGGGGAACGGTCTGCAAAGCAGGCAGGCTTACCTTTCGGGCATGAGCTATAAAGGAAAGCCCATGCAATTCGATCTGTACGACAGCATGGGCTACCCGATAATTGATGAAGAAAGATATAGACCGCACTTTCGTGAACGCTGCGCCGACTGCGGTATGAGACCGATATGCAACGGCTGTTCCGACTGCGGAAAATGCGATGAAAACAGTATTTTCAAGCTGTAATGCTTTTGCCGTTTTCGCCTCTTCTCTTCAAATTTTTAAGTTTTTAAACTTATTCAAGCCTTTTTTTCAAAAACAAACTCACCGTTTTGGTTTTTATAATATGCGCTGCCTGCGGGTGAGTCAAGCAACGGAAAAACCGCGGGAACTATCTTGCAGATGTATTCAAGCGGTACAACTTCGATATTATCGTTATCGGCTAAATAAGCATCGTCTTCATCCCCGACAAACAGCCGCCAGCCGCTGTCGGGAACATTTTTAACCGCGTTTCCCCTGTAAAGATAGCCGAGGTTTTCAACATTTTCCATAAGCTTTTTGGTCGCAAGGCAGCCGTTTGGCTGTATCATGCGGCGTTCCATTTCCTCAAAACCGTTTTCTGCCGTGTCTATAGCATCGGCATCAACGAAAGGCAGCACAAGTTCACATATTTCGCCTTTTTCGTCATAACCCCAGAACGCTTGGTAAAATCCGTCACCGAAACCCGTTGCAAAAAATGTTGTTTTATACTGTGTTTCGGGTATCGTCCATTCGATAAAATCTCCGCCCTTACGCTGAAAATCGGGGGTCTTTTCATAGCTTTCTGCAAAAATTTCCGCAAAATAATCATCGTAATAGTTCTTGTCGGGATTTTTTTTGTGCCATTCATCAATAAAGGAAGCATACTTTTTGCATACTGCCGCATCCATAAAAGCTGCCATGCCCGCATCAACGGGAAAACCCGTCCAGCCCCCGTCGGGTCCTTTGTTTACCGCCGTGTTTTCGGTCGGGCGCGCAAGCTCAAAGCGCACTGCCCTGCCCTCGCTTATTTTCAGCCTTGCCGAGCATATACGCAGACCGAAATTATGGCTGCGTATTATTGAAATATCAACGGGATATTCACCCCGACTTACTTGTATTTCAAGCTCGGGCGAATACTTGCCCGTACCGATATACGCAAGCGGATCGCCGATAACCAATTTGCCGCTTGGGCAGGACACTGTGCCTATGCGCATAGTGTCCCTGCGGCCTTTTTTTATAAACTGTCCGTTTATCTTTTCGGCATCTGCCCCGAAAGAAGAAATATATTCCCTGTTTCTTGCAAATACCTCCCCGATACTCAAAAAATTTGAGTTTTCTTCGGTTTTTTTATTGTTTTTTCCGAGATCGTTTAACCCCATATTCTTCTCCTGTTTTTATCTGTAAACCACTTCGTACAATCTTACTGCGGCATAAAGACCTATCTCGTTCGTTACGGCTTTATCGTAAGGCATAAGCTCGTATACGTTGTCAAGCGCCTTTGTACCGATATTTTTATGTGTAACGGCAGCTTTTAATATCTTGACCGCATCATTGCCGTATATCTGTTCCTCGGGTTTGAATTCACCCCTGAAATCGGATTTTGCGATACCTATATTCTTTGCTGTGAGCACATCATTATAGTACTCTTTGCCCGTAACAACATCCTTGAAATTCGTTCCGCTTGCCGCATTGTCGCCCAGGACGGAGACAATTGCAGAAACGTACTCCGCATTTGTGAGAGGATCGGGCGTTGAAAGCTCGCTGTCGTTGATATAGTTTTTAAGTGTTGCGGAAGAATACTTCATTGAGTTTACAAATGCCCTTGCAAAAGTATCTGCGCCGAAATCGCTCAAACGGTTTCTTTCAATGCCTTTTTTCTTATCTATCGCATTGAGAACTTTGCTGCCGTTTTCCCCCATATTTGTATAGGTCTCCGCACTCTGACCGTTAAGATCGACAAAGTAAAGACTGTTTTCTGTTACAAGTTCTCTGACTGCCTGCGCATATGCTTCGCAGCTGTTCACAAGCTCACCGTTTTTGAAATTGCCGTCTGTGACAGGCGTTACTGCAATAATTACGGCTTTTTTCTCGGTAAGAGGCTTGATATAGCTGTTATACATATAGTATTTGAAAGAGTCCTTTGTGTTCACATCGCCCTTTACATCGGAATAGAAGTCAAGTATCCTGTCGGCAGACGATTTATCGCTGTCTGTCCGTCCGAAGTTAAGAAGAACATAATCGCCCGTGTTTACGGATGATATAAACTCGTCATACTGCTTGCTCTTTGCAAAGCTCTTTGCCGTTGCATCTGCCGATGTATAGTCAACAACACTTATCTTATCCGCAAAATAGCGCGGAAGTTTTGAAGCTATGCCTGCCGAAGCTATAAGTTCGTCCTTATTGTTTTCCGCCATGGAATCACCGATAACGAAAAGTTTTGCGGATTTCATTTCGTCCACTCTGCCGACAGATACGTTTGAATTTTTCGTTTCCTTTGCGATCGCGATATTCTGTTCTTTAAGGCTTTCAGCCATTTTGCTTGCAATAAGGTTTGCGCCGAACTTGTTGTAATGTGTAAGGTCCATATTACCGTCCGCATTTACATTGTGCAGACCCTGTGTTGTGAGCACACCGTAGCTTTCGTAAAGCGAAGAGGTGATATTATACATATCTATAAGCGGACAGTTCTGCTCTTTCGCTACCTGTCTTACAGCCTCGACATAACCGTTGTCCTCGCCGAAATGCGGTGTTATCTTGCCGTCGGCATCAAAGAACACGCGGCATACGGGTGTTATAACAACAGGTATCATGCCCTTTTCACGCGCTTTTTCCACAAACTGCTCATAGTACCACTTGAATGTGCCTGTTTCATATGAGTAGAAAGTATCGGAATAAGGATAGCTGTCGTTTTTATAGAAATCTATTATATACTGCGGCGTTTTTGTCTTTAACGCGGGAATCGACGGGTAAATGCCGTTTTCATCGGGGGTACCGAGCTGCACCTTGTGTTCCATTGTTGCGGCATCGTCCGTGCGCGCATCATTATGACCGAACTGTATAAACATATAGTCGCCCGGCTTTGCAAGCGAAAGTATCTCGTCAAGTCTGCCCTGATTTATATAGGAACGTGTACTTCTGCCGCCTTCCGCCTTGTTTACTATGACAACATCATCCGTGAAATAATCGCCGATAAATTCGCCCCAGCCGCCAATGGTGTTGCTTGCGCCGTAGTCCTTAACGGTAGAATCGCCTGCAAGATAAACATGCACTGCATTTTCGGTCTTTTCGCTCTTGCCGTTTTCGTAGCTGAGTGTATCAAACATCCATACGTCTGTTTTGCCGATAAATTCAAAGTAAATGCCGCCTGCCGACAAAGGTGCGGTATCTCTGCCGATAAGCTTTACAAGGTTGCTGTCGGAGCCTTCCAATGTAAAAGTCGCCGTTACCGTATCTGCCTTTTTATAAAACTCCACATAGAAGAACGGATTGTCATTGCCCGTATTCTGCGGAATATTGTTCTTCATTGAGGTCTCGTCGCTTGCAAGCAGAGTTTCGGCATCCGCAGTCTTTTTATAGAGGTATGCCTTAAGGCTCTTTGTGTTGCTGCCGCGCTTGATATTCAGGCGGTAGCCCGTACCTTCGTTATAGTTGATGAAAATATCCGCGTTATCCTCTGCCGACATACCGCCCTGTTCGGGATTGAAACGGAATTTCACTTTAAGTGACGGATCTTCCGCCTTTTCCTTTAATTCAAGGCTTGCGGCATTTTTTTCGTCACAGCCTGCCGTGATAAGGCTGTTTGCGTTAGCCTTTACGGTATTCCAGCTGCCCTTTGTTTCAAAAGCGGATGCACCCTCGTTAAAGCCCGTCTTTAAGATAAGCCCCGTGCTGCCGCCCGATACCACGTTATTGTCCTTTGCCTCAACGCCCTTGCCGTATGTGCCGTATGTGGTCTTTGTTGCAGGCTCTACAACAGCCTTGAAGCTGCCGCCTATATCGCTGCTTTCGATCGTATATTTTTTGTAGTAAGCGCCAACGCCGCTCTTTAAAAGTATCTCGTCGTTGTTCTTGATAAGATACCAGCTTATCCTTGCCGAGTCGCTCTTGTTATCGCTTTCAAGTGCATAGCTGTAGTTTACAGTCATCGTTGTA
>JAGAHK010000164.1 GCA_017627115.1 Bacillota bacterium
AAACTATTGATTATTCAAAAATTATATTGACAATATTTTGTAATTATTGTATAATAATTACGGTAAACATTGTCTTTTCCCAAAGGAGTTGGTTATTATGAAGAAAACGACCTTATTATTTTTGGCAATAAGTACAATAGTATGCTCATTTTGCGCGTTTTATGCACATGAAAAATATCTTGATGCGGGGAATATAATCGTAAACGAGTACAACACGGATATTCTCACAAAATATGATATCATTTCCGACGATGACCTTGCAAAGAATGGAAATATCACCACGCGCGAAGCTTTCACCGTTTTCTTGCACTTAAACGGTTATTATCCCGAAACCGATGAAAAAGTATCCTCAAATTGGTATTCTCATCCGAGTTTCGAACCGCTTGACGGCATATCCGAAAACGATAAGATACTGCTTTACAATTTATATGCGGGTCCGCGCAATTCGATACTGCGTTCGGACGAGATACCCTCAGTCGATCTCAATGCCGACCTCACTTACGAAAAGGCGCTGCTGTACACGATAAGGCTTATCGGCGATACTTACGGCTGCACCGACTACGCCGAAGAACTTGACTACACCGAAACCGTGCAGATTTATGATAAAGCCTTTGAAAAAGGACTTATAAGCCGAAACAACACCGCGGCAGCGGAGCAAAAAATATCGCGGCATGATTTTTACACCCTTGTTTCGGCAGCCGCAGCGCTTGAAACAAATGTCGGCAGTTATTCGCCCTATATAACAAGTCTTGAGACCGTGCTCGAAAACCGCGCCGCCGAGAAAGATGAAGAAAGCGAAGAACCCGAAGTACCCGTTGAAAAACTTGATGCCGATGTCAGAATAAACGATGATATGTCGATATCGTGGATATTAAACGATTCGGGGATAAGTGAAGTCACGGACGATTGGTGGCTTAAAATCGAAGTTTATGACATTAACGGCGAAATAACGGGCAGCTCATACTCTCATTATTACGACAGTGGCGAAAATTTCATATCCGTAAAAAATCTTTTGCTGTATATCATCGGCAATTCAGCCGCCGATCACATAACCGTAACTTACAGCCGTTTTGACAGAGTTACTTTTACCACCCGAGAAATAAAGAGTTTTGACATAGATATTTCAAACATAAAAACAGTGACGGAGGGTGAGCCGCTTAAACCCGCTGTTTTCCAAACCTTTAAGAACAAATGGGTGCCTTACAAAATAAGCCTTGACGGCGAAGAGCTGAAAAAGGGCAGTTATTATATCCTCACTTCATATTCTCACGAATACCGCCTGCCCGAGCTCAACAGCAAACACAGGGCGGTGTTCTCGGTAAAAGAGGACACGGATGCCTATACCGACGAAACCTGTAATTACCCGCTTCTTTCGGGCAGTATCGAAACACGTTTTGACGATATACATATTTCAAAGGCGGATATAACGGGCGACCCCGTCACGGGCTTTACGGTGCATATCACGCCTGAATCGAAAGCGTTTGCGGAATATCCCGACCATTAAAGCGTTGACTTTTATATGCAAATACGATAAAATTAAAGTAAAGAAATACCGATAAACCAAAAGAAAGGGGTGCAGGCCATGATAAAAGGTGTAGGTACTGACATAATAGAGATAGAACGTATAAAAAATGCAGGTGAAAACTTCAACAAGCGTATGTTTACCGAACGGGAGCTGCAAAAATTCCACGGATTTCGTTACAACTCGCTTGCAGGCATATTTGCGGCAAAGGAAGCCGTTGCAAAAGCACTTGGCACAGGTTTTTCGGGCTTTGCACCAAAGGATATAGAGATAGCCCAGGACAAACTCGGGCGGCCTATCTGTCTGCTCACGGGCGGTGCAAAAGAAAGGCTTGAATTTCTTGAAGCAACAAATGTGTATATCTCGATATCACATAATAACGACAATGCCGTTGCTTTTGCGGTAATAGAATAAAGGTGCAAAACACCGCACAAATCAAAAATCAAACGGAGATAATAATATGAAACTTCTTACAAACCGACAGATGAAAGATATTGAATATATCGCCATAGAGAAAAAAGGTGTACCGTCTATCCTGCTTATGGAGCACGCGGCAATGGCTGTTACAAAAGAATGTTTAAAGGAAAACCCGACAAACGTGCTTATTTTTGCAGGCAAGGGCAATAACGGCGGCGACGGTCTTGCTGTGGCAAGGCAGCTTTTATGCTACGAAAACATAAACACCGCTGTTGTGTTTATAGGCGATCCGTCTGCGGCAACAAAGGACTGCGCAGCCAATCTTGCGGCGCTTAAAGCCTATGATGCGGATATAATCTATATCGACAGCAAGGATGACCTTGAGGGTCTTGAACGCATAATAAACGCTTCGGATGTTGTCATTGATGCGATAGTAGGCACAGGTCTGCATACCAAGCTGCACGAAATGGTACAGATGCTGGTGAAGGTAATCAACGAAAAAGCGAATTATATAATTTCCGTTGACTGCCCCTCGGGTGTTAACACCAACACGGGCGAGGACTACGGCACGGCAGTCTATGCCGACAAGACCGTTACTTTCCATCTGCCGAAAGTCGGTCTTATGCTCTACCCTGCTTTTGAACACGTCGGGGAACTTGTTATCGGTTCCATCTCGATACCCGTTGACACGACTTATGAACCGAATTGTTACTATACACTTACCGATAAAGAAGCGGCTGCGCTTATCCCCGCGCGCGGCAGAAGAACGCACAAAGGCACATTCGGCAAAGCTATGCTTGTGGCAGGCTGTGACCTTATGGCAGGTGCGGCGCTTATTGCCTGCACTGCCGCTTATCGCACGGGCTGCGGACTTGTGCGCGCCTGCGTGAACCCTTATGTAGCTACCGTTATCCACAACGGCATACCCGAGGCTGTCACCACTATCCTGCCCGATAAGGACGGCAAGCTTTACGGCGGCAGTTTCAAGGCTATTGAAGACAGTATGAACGAAATGTCCGTTATTGCCGCAGGCTGCGGTCTCGGCAACACAAAAGAGATATATGACCTTATTGCAAAAATAGCTGAAAATACGGAAGTACCGCTTATACTTGACGGCGATGCGCTGAATGTGCTCGAAGGCAAGACCGATATACTGCGCAAACTGAAAGCGCCCTGCATAATCACTCCGCACTTAAAAGAAATGGCAAGGCTCACAGGGCTTGATGCCGAGTATATCGCCGATGAACTTGTTGCCGTAGCAGGCAGTTTTGCAAAAGAGTTCAATGTTATAACCGTGCTTAAAGATGCACATACGATAATAGCACTGCCAAACGGGGATATATATATAAACACCACGGGCAGCAATGCAATGAGCAAAGGCGGAAGCGGTGACTGTCTTACAGGCGCTATAGCAGGCCTTATCGCGCAGGGTGTCTCACCCGAAAACGCCGCCCTGCTCGCTTGCTATATCTGCGGCAAAGCAGGCGAAAAAGCAAGCGAAGGGCTTGGAGATTACGGTGTGCTTGCACGAGATACGGCAAATAATATCCCGCTTGTTATAAACGAACTGGTCAATGATATTCGTATTCCGCAGAAATAAATTTCTGCGGAATACTCATAACCAACGGAATTGCAAGTATTTTTGTTTTTTGATTTGAGTTTTCTTTACCTTACCGCGCTCATTTTTGCCGACTGTATCAGCACAGGCTTGTTGCCGCTGTTTTTCCAATAAGCCTGCATTGAGTCCACACTCCACGATTTCCAGATGTGTTCATAGTTTTCGTCCTGTTCCGAATAATAGCCCGCACTTTCAAGACTTGTGCCGTTTTTATCGCAGGGTGCAATGACATCCGCTGCATAATCGCTGCCGTTTATCAAGAGGAAGCCGATATTGAACGAATACAAGCCTTTTTGCATATCATGTGAAAACCCGCTGTCCTTTGTCATCACCATAGTTTTTTCATACGTTTTTTCGCCGTCGCTTGTTGTTTCGATACAAACATCCTTTACGTAAACGGGGGCACTCTTACTTGCCGAAACGGTAAGTCCACCGACTTTAAAACTCTTGGTATAAACTCCGTAAGGCAGGTCTGATATTTCCGATACAAGCCCTGCATCGGGGTTTTCCTTTTCCTTTGCAAGTTTATATGTAGATAAGAGCACTTTCTGCAATATCATCGTGGAATCGGCGGCTGTTATTTCGCCGTCACCGTCTGCGTCAGCAAGTACTTCATCTATTTCAAAAGAGGAATTCAGCACATTGTTCAGCACATACGCCGAATCCTGCGCATCAACAACACCGTCATTGTTTACATCCCCGTAAATATCCGCGGCATAAGCATTAAACGGCACAAGCAACAAAGCCAGTCCGAGTAAAAATGCAATTTTGGCTTTCATAATGATCTCCTTTAATATCCCATTATAATTTTTTTACGATTCATTGACAAGCTTGCCCGTTATATGCTCGGGTGTAAGTTCAAGCACGGTCACTCTGTCGATATGTTTTTCAATATCGAGGTATCTTTTCAGCTCGTCCTCGACATCCTGCGGGTCGGGGTTGTATTTAAGCCCCAAAAGGCGGACCTTTTCTATTTTAACATTTATGTCCGTCACTTCTTTTATACAGCCGAAAACTATAACACTGTTTATATTCAGCGCCCATTCACCCTCACGCCTGAAACCTCCGTCCATAACACAGAAGCTGACCTTATCATGCCGCCTTATGGCATCCATTTTGTGTCCCTCGCCTGCGCCGTGGAAATAAATCTTCCCGTCACTGTATATAAAATCGAGAGGAACGGTATAAGGGTAATCATCATCCCCCAAAACAGCAAGCACGCCCCGCGGTTCGTTAAACAGTACTTTTTCACATTCTTCCACGCTGATCTGCTGCTTTATTCTTCTCATTTGCCGAAACATAACATCATCTCCTTATTTTGGCGGTCTCTGTATCTTTTATTGAAAAGATCGTATATCAAAAAAATCTTTCATATTATAATTATGTTATAATTATGATATTTTTTTGCAGAATAATTATAAACAATTATCGTTGAATTGTCAACTTTTAAGCGTATGTTTAAGTTTTTCGTTTGTTAAAAAGATAAATTATTGTTTATGCTCGTTGTCGCATAGCGACAACATCGCCGGAGAAAAGCAGGCTTTTCTCCGTTTTGCAGCCGCACTGCGCG
>JAGAHK010000165.1 GCA_017627115.1 Bacillota bacterium
AAGCGTGAAGCCCCCCTCAAGACGAGATTTCCCATTCGAAAGAAGTAAGATTCCTTGTAGACGACGAGGTTGATAGGTCGAAGGTGTAAGCACGGTAACGTGTTCAGCTGATCGATACTAATAAATCGAGGGCTTGTCCAAGCGAAGTCATTATGAAATAATGACGAGCAAGCGAAGTTTTTTTCAGATAAAATGTGAGTTTGAGTACGCAGAGAGCTCTTTTGGAACAAAAGAGCGACGGAAGCGAAAACGAAACACAGAAAAAAACGAGCATAAAGTTTGGATATGATATATATGTCGTAAGTTTGTATTCTTTGTTTTAAGTTACTAAAAATCTTCAGTCGCCTTATGGGCGGCTTTAATATATATTTATATATTAAAAGCTGTTTGAAGCCGATAAAATTTATCGTTTTCAAACAGCCTTTTTTACGTGTATGAAGCAGCGAAGAAACTCACTCCGATTTTTGCCCGTTTGGGGCAAAACGGTGCTCAGCCGTTCTTTTTGCCGAGCTGTTCCGCCGCTTCTTTTATTTTGTCGTAATCGTATTCAAAGGATGCGAGTTTTATCTTTTCAAGCAGTTTCATTGTGTTGTCGGGATAGACGAAGTGGGTTATCGTTTCGTAGATGTCCTCTATTTTTATCATATCCATATTATCACAGGCATTTATAAGGTCGTCGATATATTTGGTCTCAACGGCATATTTATAGCCCTTTGACTCGTTCTGCTGACCTTTGTAGGCTTGCAGGTATTCTTTTGCGGACTGTATGGTCAGGTCGAGCAGCTGTAGGAACTGTTCGGAAAGGGTGTCGATAGCCTGTGTGTTTCCCGCTTTGCCGAGCTTTTCCATTTCGGCTGCCATTTCGTTGAGCTTGTACGCGCCTACATTGGCGGAACTGCCTTTTATGGCGTGGAAGTTTATCGTCTTTTTCTCGACATTGTCATTGTTGGCTATAAGCTGTGAATAGCGTTTTTCCATATCCTGAACATAGATCGTGAGTATGTCGGCATAGGAGTCTTTGTTGTGGCCGAGTTGGCGTATACCTGCTTCGGTGTCGATAACAAGGTCTGCCTCGATGCTGATATTTTCCTCTTTTGCCGTGGATATATCGTAAATGTCGCGTATCTTGTTCTGTAGGAATTTGTGCAGGATGATGTCCATTTTGTTAAGGTCGATGGGCTTTGAGAGGAATTCGTCAAAGCCGAGACTCTGGAAACGCTCCCTGTCACCGCGGCCTGCGAGGGCGGTAAGCGCGATAATGGGCAGGTTTTTGTAGTAGTCGCCGTCCATTTGTCTTATACGGCGTGTGGCTTCGATACCGTCCATAACGGGCATCATATTATCCATAAAGATGATGTCATATTCGTTGTTCTTGACCATTTCAAGCGCCTGTGCGCCGTCAACGGCAGTGTCGATAACAATATTGTATTCGGCAAGGATACCCTTTGCAACAGCCATATTTGTGATATTATCGTCAACAAGCAGGGCGCGTGCATCGGGGATGGTGACGATCTCGCCCGTATCAAAGCCCGAATAGCGGTCGAAATACTTGATCTCGCCGTTAAGACAGTCGGCTATCTGCAAGCCGAACAGGTTTATCATAAGTTTCTTTATGGAGGTGTCCTCCTCACTGTCATCGCCTGCTTCGGTAAGGAGTATGGGCACGGGGTTTATATTCAGGCCGCCGAGCATCCTGCCGACTTCGTTTTTCCACTTTTTGCGGAAGAAAATGTGTGTGAGGTCGATAAAGCTATCGGGGTCCTTATCATCGGAGATAAGGCGGTAGTTTACGTGCAGCATATCAAGCGATACGGCAAGCAGTTCGGCAAGGGTGATGTCGCGCTCGTAAATGCCGAGCATGACGTTTTCGTCCGAAACTGCCGCAAAAGGCGCATAGTTTTCAACCTTGTTCTTGACGGTGACGGTAAAGGTGGAGCCTTTGCCGAGAGTACTTTCAAGGCTGATGCTGCCGCCCATTTGCTGGGCAAGGTTTTTGCTGATGTAAAGACCGAGACCCGTACCGCCGTGCTTGCTTTTTGCGCCTGCATCCGCCTGTGTGAACTCGTCAAAGAGCAGCTTTGCCTCTTCCTCTGCGATACCGATGCCCGTATCTGCCACTTTAAGGGTGAGGTTGGTCTCACCGTTGCTGATGAAGTCCCAATCCACTGAGAGGATGATATAGCCTCTTTCGGTGAATTTAACGGCATTTCCGAGCAGATTGACAAGTATCTGCTTTATACGTACCTCATCACCAATAAGGCGGCGCGGTACAGCGGGGTTGATGTTTACCATAAGGCGGACATCCTTTTCTTTAAGACGGAAGCTTATAAGGCTGACGACCTCGGTAACAAGACCCGGGAGGTCGTATTCGTCATTGATTATCTTGAAACTGCCCGATTCCATTTTGGAATAGTCGAGAATGTCGTTGATTATGGCAAGCAGACCCGTGCCTGCGTTATGTATGCTTACAACATCGTTGCGCGCGGCGCCGTGGACATCGCGGCGGAGGAGTATCTCGCTCATACCGATAATGGCATTTAGGGGCGTTCTGATCTCGTGGCTCATATTGGTGAGGAAAGCACTGCGCGTTTTAAGGGCGCGTTCAAGCCGTAAACTGTTTGTATGGTTCTGAATGAAGAACATAATAAACAGCAGGAAAATAAGAATGATAACAATGTATTGGATGATGCTGAAAAGGTAAAAATCCTTGTATATATCCGCTTGGTTTGCGTAGTACATTATATGCCAGTCATCTACAAAACGGCAGAAATAAGCGGTCTGTGCGGCTCTTCCGATGTGGAATACATCATGACCGCGCGTGATTTTGGCAAATTTCGAGAGAACGTCAACACCTTTGCTGCTTTCCATAAATTCCGCCGTGCTTTTGCGGCCGGCGTGGTTCTGCACACTTATGAGACCGCCGTTATCGTTGAAAATGACGGCATCAAAGAGTTTGTTGAAATCGTTGTTTGACGAAACGGAGTCAAGTATCATTTCGGCGTTCAGAAATATTGCGGAAATGCTGTCGGTAGAGCTGTCGTACAGTGAGATAATGATAAGACCGTTGCGCAGACCGCTGCGGCTTTCTTCGACATATACTTTCGCTATGTCGGGCGAACTGTGGGAGTCCTTGTACCAGCGCTTCGTTTTTGCGTTTTTTATCTCCGTATCGGAAAACACGAAACTGCCGTGCTCGGCATAGGTGCCGATATAGCTGTGGGAGAATATATCCGCCATATGTTTTGAATGAAGAGATATTTCTTTTTTCGGGTCGGCAGCATTCTTTTCGGACTCGAAGCAATTGCAGATAAGGCGTGTGTAAAGACGGCAGTCGTCAATATTCCCCAGTAAACTCTGTTCCGCCTTGTCAAGCTCGGTATAGGCAAGAGTTTCCACACTGCGGCTGAGTATGCGCATGGTGCCGAAAAAACTGAAAGCTATTATCGCAATGAGCGCGATAAGAATAAAGATGATAGTAAGAGTTACGCTTTTGTTCTCGGAAAAAAAGCGGAATTTATCTTTTATACCGGTGTCTTTTATTTTTGAGATCATAAAATTACCTTCTTATTATACAATATTTAATACGATATTTAAAAAAAGGCTGCCGCAATTGTCTTAACGCGACAGCCTCCGTGTTTATGCGTTGTCATCATTTATGCTGAAAACTTCGTAATTGAGTTTGACATCGCTGCTGTTTTTTAGCTTTATCTCGCTGCTGAAGCGGTTTTCAATGCGTGTTGCTACCTTATGTCCTATATCGGCTTCCACATTCATCAGCATAACGATGTACTGTGTGTCCGAATAGCGTGCGAATACGTCACCTCTGCGCAGATTGCTGCATACGGCGCTGTGCAGTGTGTCAAACGCCGCATTAAGGCTCAGCTCCGTCCCCGCTTCGAGGGTGAAGAGCACTACCTGTACTTTTTGCTGGCTGTGCAGGGTGTACTGTTCCACAAAGTTTATTATGCGTGAAAGACCGGGGCCGCCCGGAGATTGGTTATCGCCGTGTACATTGAGTATTTTGTAGAGCACGCTTTCGCTGCTTTCGCTGCCGCCTTTGCCTGCACTTTTTGAAGGCTCGGAATAGAAGTGGTAGGAGCCTTTGGCATTTTGCTTGACGAAATAAAGCGCCTTGTCCGCCTTGCTGTAAAGGCTTTCAAAGTTATGACCGTCCGTGCGGCTCAATGCTACACCGATGGAAACGGAGGTCTGTATGCGCGGATCTATTTTTTCGAGACGGTTTAAAAAGCCCTCGGAAATGCGTTTGCATATGTTCTCGATGTCGGAGCGTGACTTTGCGCTTACGATAAAGGCAACAAATTCGTCACCGCCGAGACGGC
Organism: Bacillota bacterium; assembly: GCA_017627115.1. GTDB lineage: Bacteria > Bacillota > Clostridia > Lachnospirales > CAG-274 > RGIG4310. Next base: position 4,341 of record JAGAHK010000165.1, read on the forward strand.
AGACAACATCATCACCGCGGATATTTTCGCTTAATGATTCGCTCAAAGCAAGCAGGGTATCATCACCTGCGATATGGCCGAAAACATCGTTTATGTTTTTGAAGTTATCCATATCTATCATAAGAAGAGCGCCGTTTGCGCCGTTTACGGAAAGAAAACTGTTGACGGTCTGCGCCATATACTGACGGTTCCACAGACCCGTGAGAGCGTCTTTCTGCGCCTTTGTTTTCATTTCCTCGGTATATTCGGTGAGTACGCGCTCAAGAATGGCATTGCTGAAATCCACAACGTCCATATCTTCTTCTACATCATCGTTTATCTTGCTTGCAACATAGCCCGAACGTATCATATCTATCGCAACATCCACAAGCACGGGGTCGAACTGTCCGCCGCGCTCGTTTTTGAGCTTTTCGATAAGTTCTTCATCCGTGCAGGGTTCTCTGCCCTCTTTTGGTGTGCGTGCAAGGTCGATATAGTCGGCAACTGCGATTATACGGGCTTCTATGGGGATATTGGCGCCGCTTGTCTCACCGTTGTTGTCATATCTGCAATGGTGGTATCTTACACCGTCGGCAAGGTTTTTGATAAGTGTGAAATCCTTTAAAAGCTCGCCGCCGATAGCTGCGTGTGTGTCAAGAATAGCCTGTTCCTCGGGAGTGAGGGGGCCGCTTTTGCTTAAAATATTTTCGGATATGCCTATCTTGCCTATATCGTGCAGGAGGGCGATGTAATAAAGCCCCGTTGAGTCCTGCTCGCTCCAGTTTATGGCTTTGGCAAGCTTGTTTGCGTATGCCGCAACACGCTGCGAATGACCGAGAGTGTAAACGCTTTTGTTATCGACTATTTTTGAAAGGGTCTTGAAAACGTGTATCGTCATTTTTTCAAGCTGCTCTGTCTTTATCTTTACCTGTTCTTCAAGGCTCTTTTTCAGGGCTTCAAATTCAAGTATCTTTTCAATGCGGTAAAGCATGGCATCGCTGTCAAAGGGCTTTGTTATATAGTCCACTGCGCCGAGTTTGAAACCGAGGCTCTCGCTCTCTATGGCAAGGTCGCCCGTAAGGAAAATAACGGGGATGTCGCTTTTGCCTTTCATTGCCTTTATTTTTCGTATAGTTTCAAAACCGTCCATACCCGGCATTATAACATCAAGCAGGATAAGGTCGGGATCGTGTTTTTTAAGATAATCTATGCCTTTTTCACCGCTGCTTGCCATTGCAAGCTCATAGTGATTTTTCAGCACGTCGCCTGCGCTTTTGAGCGTTGTGGCGGAATCGTCTATTATAAGGATAAGTTTTCTTTTCTCCATATCATTCACTCCCATAAACTTCGAGGGTAACTTTGCTTATGCAGGTTTCGCCGGGGGCTATTTACCTACTATAATAATTGTACAATAAAAACGCAAATAATTCAATAAAAAATATTAAAAATGTGAAAAATATTATTGATTTTATATGGCAACTATGATAATATGTATTTCAGAAACAGTTTGAGCTGCGAAATTATGTGTATTTTGCGGCAAAGACGAACGAGAGGAGAAAACAAATATGAAGCTTTATAAAAGACTGATCTCGGCTGCGCTTGCGGCATCGGTCATGTTTACCTGCGTTTCTTTCAGGGTGACTTCGGTTTATGCTGCGCCGTCTGTTTCGGCAGGCTGGAACGAAACGCTCTATGCAGAGTGGCTTGACAGCGATCCCGATGCGGCCAATGTAAAGGTGGGCTACAAGCTTTCGGACGATGCGGACTACACCTATCTTTCGGGCGCCGACCTTGAATACCTTGTAAGACCGTCCGCAACGCCAGGCTACGGCCGTGTGGATATACCGGGTCTTAAACAGGGCAGGTACGATATTGTTATCACCGCTTCGGACGGTACGGAGCACAAGAGAGAAAAAATACAGGTTTACGGCTACGACCGTTCGGGTTACGCTCACTGGACAAAAGAGGGCGGCAACGGCGGTTATAACGGCGTGGGCGCATACAACAACGACGGTACTTTAAAGGACAATGCAATTGTTGTTTATATTACCGAGCAAAACAAGAACACTGTTGAGATACCCGGTTATGAGGGTCACGAAGATGTGGCTTATGCTTCTTCGACTTCGGGCGCAAGCTGGACAAGAGGTACAAAGGGTGTCGGCAACATCCTTAACAACAACCACAAGTTTTTGCGTGAAGTAACGGGTACGGACAACCATCCCGTTGTTTTCCGTATCGTGGGCGAGGTAACGGCGCCCGAAAACCTTACGCCTTACAACCAGAAGACCAATGAGCTTGGCGGTTCAAAGGGCGATAACGGCAATATGGCTATTTCAAAATATGCAAAGAACATCACTATCGAGGGTATCGGTGACGATGCGACCATAAACGGCTGGGGCATAAGTTTCTCCCAGACAAGCACAACGCAGGCTGCCGCTCCCGATGCGGGCGAAAGCTTTGAGGTAAGAAACCTTACTTTCAAGAACTATCCCGAGGACGCTCTCGGCTTCCAGGGTGACGATGCCGTTACATCACCTATCAGACGTGTATGGGTACACAACAATGTATTCTACCCGGGCTACTGTGCTAACCCTGCGGAAAGCGACAAGGCAGAGGGTGACGGCTCGCTCGACTTCAAGCGCGGCTGCTACTACACAATGGCATACAACCACTATATCAACTGCCACAAGACAAACCTTCTCGGTGCAGGCGATTCAAACGACCAGTTCTATATGACGCTGCACCACAACTGGTATCAGAATGTAGAGAGCAGACAGCCCCTTGCTTCGGGCGGTAATGCTCATATTTACAGCACATACTTTGACAATGCGGGCAGCACGACTATCGACCTGCGAGGCAAAGCTATGGAATTCTCGGAAGAAAACTATTTTGAGAATGCAAAGAACGCTTACAAGACAAGAAAAACAACTTCTAACTTAAAGACATACAACGATATACTTGCAGGCAAGAGTACTATCGGCGATATTAAGGGCAGCTTTGTACAGGCAACATCAAGAGATCAGGAAGGTCTCCCCGACAACGGTCTTACTTTCCCCGACGGTACAAGCCTTGCAAACTGGGACATCAACCCCTCACAGTTCTACTATAACGCTTCCGCAAAGAAGAGTGATGTGGAAGTGCTTACACCTGCTGCGGAAGTACCCGAATATGTCAAGGCATATGCAGGTACGCTCAAAGCATTCCCGACAACCGAATCGGGCACTGTGAACATCACGGTAAAAAGCGGCGGCACAGCCGTAAAAGATGCAAACGTTACGGCTAACGGCCTTAACTTTAAAAACAACGGCGACGGTACATATTCGGCTATTGCGCAGATAGGTGCGGAATATGTTATCACCGCTTCAAAAGAGGGTTATTCAAACCAAAGCGTTACTTCGACCGTAATGGAAAAAGACGGCGATGTATTCAACTATACTTTCGATCTTCCCGTTGACAATGACGGCTATGCTGTTGTAAAACTTACGGGCGGTTCGGATGATACACCTGTTACGGGCGCTACCGTAAAGCTTACGGACGGCACGGTGCTTGAAGAAAAGGGCAGCGGTGTTTATCAGTCGGCTGCACAGCTTGCCGTTAACACATATAAGGCGAATATTACAAACACAGGCGATTATATCGCACCCGAAAGTGTTGATGTAAATGTTAAGACGACAGATGCTGCTACGGAGATACACCTTGACAAAGTACAGGGCGCGGTTTCCGTCAAGCTTTCCGCAGCAGTGGGCGAAACGGAGACTATGGGCACCGCAAAGGCTACTGTATTCATCGGCAAGACGGCACTTGAAAACAAGGGCAACGGCGTATTTACAGGCAATGTTGATGTAAACACACCTTACGAAGTATTTGTTAATGTACCCGGATGGGAGCTTATAAGCTTATCTTCAAATACAGTTACCGCCAAAGCGGGCGAGACTGCAAATGTTGAAGCACAGTTCAGCTACAAGGGTCAGCTTTACACATGGAACTACACGGAAGGTACAAATACGGACGATTTCTTTGTGGTCTCCACAATAAGCGACTGGAGCAGCGCAAGCAAAAATCCGCAGGAGTTTGAGGGCGAGACGCTTACAAAGGCTATAAAGATGAATTCTTCAACAACATTCACTTTTGATGCACCCTCCGACGGTACTCTTACACTTGTAATGGAAGCAAAGGACGGAAGCTCCGTTTACCTTAAAAACGGGGAGACAGAAGTGTCATATCCCGTAGCAACGGGAATTACCACAATACCCGTAACAGCAGGTGTAAACGTATTAAAAAAGAACAAAAATGAGACACATATGTACCTTGTTCAGTTTGCGGGCGCAAATGAACCCGACCCCGCACCTACACTTTCCGATGAGATAATGTGGGATACTTCCGATACGCTTGAGGGCGAGTCGAACGGTATGACTTTCGGCGAAAAGATGGCTTCAAACAGCGAAGAAGCAGGTCCGAGGATATTTGTTGAAGACGGCGTTGAATATGAGCTTGAAAACTGGGTACAGGGCAGCAATGACCCGAAGAACGCATCGGGTGTGGGTCCGCAGTCGTTAACGACCGAAGACCGTATACCCGCAACGGGCGCATTCGTTAAGTTTGTACCCGAAAAGAACGGTGTGCTTACAGCTGCTTTCAAGACAAATGCAGGCAAGGTGACATATTTCACAGACGGCGACGGTATGACGATCGACAGCGTAGGCGATGCAGAGGCATCAACTTCCTATGAGATACACAGATATACCGTAAAGAAGGGCAAGACTTATTATCTCTATTCGGCAGGCTCGAAGATATGTATCTATTATCTCGGCTTCTCGGGTGACGGTACGGTCGATCCCGATCCTGTTCCCGCGGATGACGTAAAATACGGCGATGCAGACTGCAACGGCAAGGTAGAGGCTGCGGATGCCACACTTGTTTTACAGTACGTTCTTAACAAGAACGCCGTAACTATAAGCGAACAGGGTATGAAGAATATCAAGGTCACAAAGAACGGCGTTATAGATGCCAACACATCTGCGCTTATTCTTCAGAAAGCACTTGTTTCCACATTCAAGTTTGAAGTGGAAGAATAAAATCATTTTGATCTGTTTACGGGGGCTGTTTATTGCAGCCCTCGTATTTTTGAATGGAGCTGAGAAAAATAGAAAAGAAACGCTATCATCTTCTGGACGGTTTACGCGGCATTATGCTTATACTTATGTGTTTGTACCATGCCGCATGGGATCTGGTATATATTTTCAATATCGGGACAGACTTGTTCGGCGGTACGGCGGTGTATTTTATGCAGCAGTTCATTTGCAGCGGCTTTATTATGCTGTCGGGACTTTGCTGGAGGCTTTCGGGCAGCATAAAAACACATCTTAAAAACGGGCTCATCGTGTCGATATGCGGCGTTATTGTTACCCTTGCGACGCTCCGTCTTGAAACGGGTGCGCGTATATATTTCGGTATCCTGACATTTATGGGCAGCGCAATGCTTATTATGATACCGCTTGATAAGCTGCTTTGCAGGGTCAACAACTTTGTCGGGGCTGCCGCTGCGCTCCTGCTTTTTGCAGCGTGCAAAAATACAGCCGCGGGAGAATTGCTTTTCGGACTGATAAAACTGCCCGATGCGCTCTATAACGGGATGTTTATGACATATCTGGGCTTTACCGACAGGGGCTTTTATTCGGCGGATTATTTCGGGATACTGCCGTGGATATTTATGTATATATTCGGGTATTTTATCTCGCCGATCCTTATAAAAGCGGACCGCAGTGTGCTGTATACAAAGATACCCGCAGCGGATATTGCGGGCAAACATTCGCTTATTGTGTATATGCTGCATCAGCCCGTTATTTACGGACTTTTATGGCTTATTTTCAGCCGCCTTGAATAAGAAAAACAAAAATAAAAATTTTTTTAAAATATGTATTGACAATATGAGTTAGTTGTGGTATACTCAATTGCGTTAGGAAAGACTAACCGACACGGATCGTTAGGGGTAAGGCGATCTTGTTGTTCTTATTTCTCCTAAAAAATAACATAAATTATT
>JAGAHK010000166.1 GCA_017627115.1 Bacillota bacterium
AATGATAGTTAAAAAATAACCGTACTCATTTGGTCGTGATGGCGGTTATTTTTTTGTGTCTTTTTCGCATTTGCCGCATCTGTAACCGAGTTCAAAAAACGCAAGACAAAGCGCAATCAAACTCATAAGGTCTCCTATTGTCAGCACATTGACACACCCCCTTTACTTTGGAATGATATGTAAACCGTTTCCTAAGTGCAGGGGTCACCGCCTACCGTTTTTTCGTTTGGTAGTGTTCCCAAAAACATATTAGCATAAATTAACAAATAAATCTATAAAAAAATATTTCGGTTTTATTACAAAATCTCTTTAATTATCTATACGTTGACCCCTGTCCCCGTAAAAATCTTTTTGGGAAAAGCACACAAAGCCCGTCTTTTTCATATATTAGCAGTAACAAAAAACGGGGGTCACCTATGTTTTTGTTGATGCTTAAATACTTTTTTGTGTTTTCCTATGCGGGCGGAGGCGGCTTTCCCAAGCCCCTGACCGCGGCGGAAGAGAAATTCTGGCTTGAAAAGCTGAAAAGCGGCGATAAGGCGGCGCGCGACAAACTGATAGAGCACAATCTGCGTCTTGTGGCGCACATAACAAAAAAATACGCAAATTACCAAAAAGAGTCCGAAGACCTTATATCGGTAGGCACGATAGGTCTTATAAAAGCCATATCCACCTTTGACCCCGGCAAAGGCAGCAAGCTTGCCACCTATGCCGCACGCTGCATTGAAAACGAGATACTGATGTGCATACGCAGCGTAAAAAAATACCGTTCGGATATAAGTTTGCAGGACCCCATAGGCACGGACAAGGACGGAAACCAGGTAACTTTGCAGGATAAGATAGCGGACGAATCGAAAAGCATAGAGGACAGGATAGAAGACAAACTGCAATTGCAGCAGGTAGCACGGAAAATGGGCGATGTACTGACCGACAGGGAGCAGCTGATAATATGTCTGCGGTACGGTCTGCAAACAGGCAGAGAGGTGACACAGCGCGAGATAGCCTCCATGCTTGGCATAAGCCGAAGTTATGTATCCCGTATCGAAACACGGGCGCTTAAAAAGCTGAAAGACGGGCTTTGAGCCTACACTGCCCTATGCTCGTCTGCAAAGGCAAAGACCCTGCGCCAATAATTAAAACTGTCGATATAGGCGCTCACGCCGTGCCCTGCGCCTTTTATTACGGCAATTTCTTTGGGACAGTCGGCGGCATTGTAAAGCTCATAGACCATATAGGTCGGCACGATATTGTCCGCACTGCCGTGGATAAAAAGCACGGGCGTTTTTGAGCGTTTTACGTACCGAACGACATCTGCATCCTTAAAGCTCAAACCCGTTCTTTTGCGGTACATTTTATCAAGGCTTGCAACTATGGGCGCAGTCGGCACACGGAACATACTGCCTATCTGGAAGCGGAAAATATCCCTTGCGGTTGTAAAGCTGCAATCGCTTACGATACAGCTTACATTTTGCGGCAGATCTTCCGCACCCGAAGCCATAAGCACGGTAGCCGCGCCCATGGAAACACCGTAGAGCATTATATCCGCACCGCCGTCAAGCTCGGCTATGCGCTTTGCTATCTTCACTATATCCTTGTGTTCGTACTGTCCGAGACCTATCACCCTGCCGTAGCTGCCGCCATGACAGGGAAGATCGGGCACAATAACATTATAGCCGTTTTCATAGAGTTTTTTGGCGCAGGCAAGCATGGAGCGGCCGTTGCAGCCGTAGCCGTGCACGGTCACAGCCCAGCGGCGGCTTTTTTCGAGCCTGAAAACGCGCAGATAGACATTTCTGCCCGACTCGCCGCGTATATACGCAGTCTGCGGCTTTACCGCGGCATACCAGCGTTTTATATTTTCTATTTCATCTTTCATAAGGAAAAGGGCATTAAGCTCGTTTGAGATATTGTTGCAGTTAAACAGAAAAGCCTTGCTGCCGCGGCAAAGGCAAAGGCGGTAAATATAGTCGATTGCGTGGATATATTCGCGGTAGATAAGGCAGGCGGCAGCGGCGCCGAGAGAAACAGCAAGGTATTTTTTCATAACAGCCTCCCGTGGCAAAAATATTTGTTTTAGTATCTCCGCGCGAATAACATTTTATTCATCCGCCGAAATATCCATATAAAGATAACCCAGATCGTTCGATATGCCCTCCGAAAGATGCGCAAGGTCGCCGTCGCCGCTCAAAGTAAGCCCGATAAGCAGGTTACGGTGGTTTTTGTCAAGGTCGTCACGCTTATTTTTATATATGCCTTCTATCACATTATCACCTCCCAAAAGCTACATTTTTAGTTTATCCGCCCACACGCCCGATATGCTTGAAAATAATTGCCTGACAATGCGTTAGTCTAATTGCGAAAACTTTTACTTTTTGCCGAAAAGTGCCGAAAACAAGCATATTTTGCTTTAAAATCCTAATTGACATTTGGCGGTAAATGTGGTATTTTAAGTATGTAGACGAAATAAGGCAGAATTTACCACCTTATGAGTTTGGATTATTAGTTTTAGGAGGATTTTTTTAATGAAACAGGGTATTGTAAAATGGTTTAACGCAGACAAAGGCTATGGTTTCCTTTCTGTTGAAGGCGAGAAGGACGTTTTTGTTCATTTCTCCGCTATCAACTCCGAGGGCTATAAGACTTTAGAGGAAGGTCAGAAGGTCGAGTTTGATCTTGTTGACGGTCCCAAGGGTCCCATGGCTGCAAATGTTGTTCGCTTATAAGATATATTTTATAAAAACAGTTTCAAAAAGGGATTGTCGCACTTATACGACAATCCCTTTTTATATGTTTTTTCTGTCTTGTCTTATCGGGAAATTTTTGCGTATCTCCTTTATTTTAGCGGTATCGGCTTCAAAGCCTATGATGTGTTGTGTATGTTCCGCGGCGGTCACAAGGCTGCCGTTTGCATCGAAAACAGCGGTATTGCCGTAATCTTCGCCTGCACGGTTTATGCCTGCGACATAGGCCTGATTTTCTATCGCGCGCGCCTTTAAAAGCGTGAGCCAATGGTCTTTGCGCGTGACAGGCCAATTTGCGGGCACTGCCATTACATCGTAATCACCGCCGAAGATATAGGGGAAGCGCAGGTCATAGCAGATAACTACGCCGAATTTTACGCCCTTATATTCAAAGCGGCACAATTCGCTGCCGCCCTCGAAGTATTTATCCTCATCGGCAAACGAGAACGGGTGTATTTTTGCGTATTCGGCTAAAAGTGCGCCGTTTTCGTCAAGAACGGTATACATATTGCGTGCCTTTTCGCCTGCGGCTTTTGTCCAGCCGAAGCCAATGGCGATATTATTCTCTTTTGCAAGGTCTTTAAAGAGGTTTACGGTCTCTCTGTCGGTCTCCTTTGTTTTTTCGGTATTCATCGAAAAGCCCGTAAGCGACATCTCGGGCAGGAATACAATGTCGTATCCGTCTTTTGCCGCAGTCTTTACAAGGCTTTTGGCGGAAACAAAGGTGCTTTTTTTATCCTCAAAATTTATCGCAAGCTGTGCCAAAGCAATTTTCATATTATCACCATTCCAAAAACAAAAACCGGGGGTTGCCGAAAAGCAACCCCCATTTTATTAGTTAATATTTTGTATCATTAATTTAAAGGCTGGTCGGAACCGCCAAATGATACGGTATTGCTGTCATTCTTTTTAACCTTAGTGAGGTCAAGAACAGATGAAATACTAACTGCGTTTGTCATATCCTCGCTGCTGAAAACTGTGAAAGCAGCTTCGGGTTTTGCATATGTTTTCTTCATTATACTTCAAACTCCTTTCGATCAGCCTACAGTTACAGTAGCGTTGTTTGAATTAAGGATGTAAATATCACCGTTTGTTGTAACGGCTGCGGATCTAACTTTGAACTTATCGGGTACGTTGTCAATGTAAGAAACGGAGTAAGCCTGAGCATTTGTTGAACCCTTGATCTGGTAAACGCTCTTGCTTGTTGCGGTACCTATATAGTTGTTGTCCATATCAAAGATAGCGAAACCAACGCCGTCTAAAGTTTCCTTGTATTCTTCGTTGAAATCACCGATAAGCTGGTAAGAACCTCTTACTTCGCTGCCCGATAATTCGCTGTTGAACTTGTTGATGTTTGCCCATCTTGTTGAAAGGTAAACCTTGTTTTCAACGTCAACGCCTACAAGCCAGTCAGCTGTCTTGATAGTATCGGGTGTTGCGCTTGCCTCGGAAGAGTCGTAGCCGTTCAATACGCCACCCTCGATAAGACCGTTGTCGTCTGTGTAGCTGTTAACTATACACTGTGTTGAGCTTGCAGGTGCGGAACCGTTGCCCCATGCACGGCCTAAGTATGCCTTGCTGTTCCAAGCTGCGTCTGTGTAGCCGCCTGTCTGCTTTGCAACGAACTTGTCGGCAAGCACTATGTCAAGGTCATTAGCTTCCATTACTGTAACGAGACCGTCGGTACGGCACTGGGGAACAAGGAAACGAGCATCGCTGTCCATGTTGATGACCCATGTACAATCGTTCATTTCAACACTGCCGCCGCCGCATACAACATCCTGGAAACCGTAAATATTACATCCGTTGAATGTCCACTGATCTGTACAATTGCTCTTACCTGTGTAGATAGTGTCTCTTGTTGCAACTATGTCACAATCTCTTACAGTGATAGTGTTGGCAGACTTATCATAGCAGGAAGAAAGTGCCGTAGCATTCTGAACAACGCCGGGGATATTGGCCTCGGCATAGTTGCCGATTACAAGGTTATTAAGCATTACATCGGCATTTTCGGCTCTTATGGCAAGTGTATCGCCGTGGAAACGTGTCTTGTTGTTGTCGTCGTTGCCCTGCTGGTTGTCATCATAGCAGATAACAGGCTTTTCGCTGCCGTAGCCTATAAGAGCAATACTCTTTGTGATAGTAATAGGTTCATAGTATTCACCGGGTGCAACAAGTACAACATCGCCGTCCACTGCCGCATCAACAGCTTCCTGAAGGAATGAGTAAACAGTGTAATCTGCTTCGGGCTCGAAACCTACAAATTTAACATTCGGATCACCCTTGTATTCCGCAGGAATAGCAGGAAGAGTTGCCTTTGTTGCTGTGATAGTATCGGTCAAAGCGCCCTTAGAGGGTGAATATGTATCCTTGTCAAGTGTGTAGCCGGGTACTGTAACGGAGTAGTCGCCGAATACAAGGTTGAACTTTGCAAGACCGTTTTCGTCTGTAAGCACCTTTTCCTTCTTGGGTGTGTAGCCCTGATAGTGGTCAAGAACTACGCAGGCATCCTTGATAGGATTGCCGTTGGTATCTTTAATGTAAAGACCCGCATCGGCTGCGATAACTTCAAGGTTAACTGTATTGTCATATGTACCGTCGGCATCTGCCTTGAATGTGCCCTGATATGTTACGCCGTCCTTAACAACGGTGAATGTGTAGTCATATGTAGCAAGACCACTGAACGCAAATTCGCCAATTGAACTTGTATTCGTACTACCGGCAACATATTTGAAGCCCGAGCCTGCAACTTCAACAGGGTCCGTTATTGCTTCACCGTCAAGTGTAAATGTAATTTCAGGAGTGATAACCTTTGAACCTGCTTCGACCTTGATACCGAGGAAGTTATCGTTTGTGCCCTGGCCGCTGAAATATGCAACCTGGTCAGCATCTATATCTGCAGAAACAAAGCCCGTGCCTGCGACACCGCCAAGGATAGTAGCGGAGCCCTGATGTTCTAAATCGACGCTGCCAAGCGTTACATTGGGAGAAGCTGCCGTGCCGCTGTCAAGGAAAAGCACATGGTTACCGCCCGAAGCGTAAGCAGTGATCTTACAAGCCTGCTTTGAAACTACCTTATAAGCAACACGCTGATTGCTTGAAAGCTTGAATGTGCCGAGGTTTGTTGCGGGGTCGGAAGCATCATTTGTCTGTGGAGCCTTTGTGTTAACACCGCTTGTTCTTACCTTGCTTGTGAAAGCAACATCTCCGAAAGTAAGGTCATCGGGGTTTTTGCCTGCTGCGATAAGGTCATCACTTGCAGCGTCAAACTGAAGTTTCTGACCTGCGTAAACAGCAGCATAATCATTCTCAAAAATAAGAGTATCAGCCTCAACAGCTGCATCGGACATGAAAATCATATTATCGACAACAGTGCCGTAATCTGTCTTGTCGCCTACTGCTTCAAGATAGTCCTCAACCATAGTTTCCGCAGCATCGGATGAGCTGCTGTCGGCAGTAACAGCTTCGCCGCTGACTACCGCATCGGCCTCTTCAACTACATCGTCTGCAAAGATAGTAACGTTGTTATATGACATTGAAGACATTAACATTGTAACTGCAAGCAATGAGCTGAGAGTTCTCTTTTTTGCATATTTTTTCATAAAAAATTTCCTC
>JAGAHK010000019.1 GCA_017627115.1 Bacillota bacterium
ACTCATAACCAACGGAATTGCAAGCAATTCCAAATTCAGTGGGAGCTTGAACATTGCACCGCAAAGATAGATGCGGACAGGCTTTGCCTGGCTTTTGCGCAGCAAAAGTGCTGACCCACTGAATTTTAAGTAAGCACCCCCGCTTTAGAAGCGGGGGACTTCCTTGGTTTGTTAAAAACTTATCCTGTAATTTTTGAGAACCAATGTATCGCTGTCCGAATACTCATAACGGTTGATTATGCGCAGAGTTGACGGTATGTCGGCTCTTTTGGCGTATTCATCCTTGATTAAGACAGTCTGAATAAAAATAAGATCGGGTTCGATATTTTTTTCTTCATCCGCAGTACGGATTTTTACGATCATGTCATTTCTTGACTGTCTATGTATCATAAAATAATCACGCTCTTTGTCAAAAAAATGACATTCATGCAGAGTTCCTCTTTCAAAGAGTTCCGAGCCTTTGAATATCGGCTTTCCGTCCCGAACGGTGTATGGTTCAAAAATCAGTCTTTCCTTAAAATATGCAAGTATATACCCCTTCGCCGGTATCTTATCCGAAATTTGTATCATTTTTCTCAAGTCCCTCCGTATACCATTGTATCAGTATTTCATCGGGCAGCATTGGGTCAAATCTGTCTCTGAAGAATTGCAGCATATCCATAGGTATCAGTTCATCTATACCGAAACCCTTTGCATATTCCCGACTGTCCGCAATACCAAATCCGATTATTTTATGTTTTAACATCGCTGTCGGTACTTTGTTCAACATATCGGCGCCGATTTTCAGGCTTTTTAGCGGAACAGCACCGATCGGTATGTTTTTGACGGGTGGCATATGCTTCGCTATGCGATAATAGGATTCTCTTGAAGGATAAACGGTGATTTCACCATAGCCGATCTCTGTTCTTTCACCGATAAATGTGTGTAAGATCTTTGAAATATCGATCGGTCCGTCTACCGATCGTATTCGAAGCACAGAGCCTGCCGAGATACAGCGAGTAACGGATCTGTCGGCTTTCTGTCTTAAATTTATGCTATGGTCATTGCTGACACCCGTATACTTGCCGATGATCTGCAGCTTTGTGTTGTATCCGAGCACAAATTCGATCTCTTTGAGCAGATCTTCCGCTTTGCAGGAAGGCATTCCTTCATCGTTGATTATGAGTGTATCCGAAAGGCAGCACAAATCGAAGTGTTCGGCAAGTATCTTTGTTTCAATAACATCTTCATTTACGCTGTCAACAGAGCAAACTATCTCGCCAAAGCCTTCTTCGGATAATGTTCCGATATTAGCGGCAGGATGAGAACTCAGCCACCGAGCAATTTTTCTGATATCGTTGTCACTGCCGTAAATTGTTCCGCGGAAGATCTGACCCGCCGAAAGTGCATCATAGCATTCGTTGCTGTCCGATACGATCCTTTCCGTTTCGGGTGTTGTATAATTCACAATATGACCTTGTACAGTGTCGGTAAAGGAACCCTGTAGACTGACATCCTGTTCCGTAATGGAAGGGTCCTTTCCCGATGAAAGACGGTACCTAAGCTGTTCCCTATCTGATTTTACGACCGATACGCATAGGGGGACAGGAAACAGTCGCTGTGTTTCATTCCCGATATATGCATTTGAAAAACGCAGCCCGTCTATGTTTACATCGGTTTCTTCCATCATGGTGAGCCGCAATTCTTTGCGGACATATTCACCCGGTATGTATGAATATGTTTTAACACCGTCGGCGTATGGTGCGTGAAAACAGCCCGGGCTCAAAAACATAACGGAATAATCAAGTGAAGAATACGAACAGTTCGGCAAAAGATCGGGGGCATCCGAATACGTCTGTGAAGTGCTGCACAGCTCCACCGATACTCTTCCGTCTATCCCGTCATCGGTCACACCGATTTTTGTGATGCCTTCAAGCTGCTCTTTCATCGTCGGCAGTTCATCGGAATCAAATAAAATATTTGCGATAAATACCAACCCGGATTTTAAGTAACGGACGTTATATCCTTTTTCGGCAACAAAACGCTCCTCGGTAAAATATTTTCGGATATAGTCGGAGCATTTTGATACATTTTTTTTAAGTATGTCGGCACTTTCGAGAAGTCCGATATACCCGTCGGGATGAGCAAATCCGACTCCTACCCTTGACATATCGATGGCAGTATATTCGGTTTTAATGATCTTGCTTAACATCATATACGGAATATCAAGCTCGTCAAACGGCACATCATATTTGTAGCCCAATGATTTGTTTATGCCGTCGGCAAAAGCAACTTTCCCGAGTGTTGTTACTTTTATCACATACACATCTTCCACCTCATTCCATAAGAACAAAATCGGATATTTCCGCCGCATCTGTCCATAGCGAGTGAATTTGTTTTTCTTCATCGGTGTAAAGAGGTTCACCTAAAAGCTTTGTCAGATCGATCCCTTGTCTTAGGTATTCTTCTATCCAACGGCGAAATTCCACGCGCCCCATGGCAAAAGACTGCCTTATGATCTGCTTTGTTTTGCTGTCAAGGTGTGCATTGTTAAGCCTTTGTACACGCTCGATAAGCTTTTTGTAAGAATACGGTTGACCTTCGGCGATCTTGTCAAGACAGTAAGGGCGCATTGTCAGATCGATCTGTTCACGGGTCATATAAAAACGTTCTCTCAGCCGATCCAAAGAGCCAATAAAATGGTTTTCGCTTATTTGGAAATCCATTCGGTTTCCGGCAAATCCGTCAATAAGATTTCTTTCGAGCTTTGCGGAGGCTTTTGCGCTTTTACAACATTCATCGGCAAGACTGAAAGCAGCGTGAAAACTTGTGTCGGATGGCACAAAGGCGATACCCGTACACGCATAAAGCGGAACTTTCATATCATCCGAATCCCAAAGAACGGAATCTTCAAGATTACCGTACAAAAACTCCGTAAAAGGGAGTGCCAAAGAAGCATCACAAATGCAGTTTATGTCATCTCCCGCTCTGTGAATAATACTGAACGAATGTGCAAAATCCGCTTTACCTTTACTGTGTTCATAATAATATTTTTCAAGCTGCCGCATTGTGTCTGCTGTTATTCTTGCAAAGTTTTTCTCTATGGTTTTGTTGATCTTTTGTCTTCTTTTGATCCCGAGTTTATAATCGGACGTTTTCTGAAGAAGACGCCCTATTGTGATCCCCAAATTGTTTCCGTCGGCATGGATGACTGCAACGTAGTCCTTGCCGTTGGAGGCTGTAGTTGCGGAAATATCCTTCATATCCACTATAAGATCTCTGCACAGTGCTTCTTTGCGGCGGATCAAAGAAGAGAGCGAGTATGCATCGCATGAATCTTCCGTGATCCCGATGGCAGGCTCGCCCGTATTATGCTCTTTGATCACAACGGCAAGAGTTCCGAGTGGATCCGATATATTACTTGATGCTTTGACAGCATTCAGTTTTTGATACAGACGGAAAATATCATTTCCGAAATTATCTGTTTTTTCCGTGACGGCAGCAGAAATGTTAAGTGAATAGGCATTTTCCAAATAGTAGCGCGATACTTTTCGTATGATCTTACGGCAAAGCTCACCGCTTCTGGCAATGAAAAGAGCGTTTCCGGCCGTGCATATGATAAGTTGGAAAAGTATCTTGTTTGATTTGAAATACGGGATATCTTCATCGGGATCCGCAGATATGTCATATTCATCCTCATTTAAAGGAGGCTCTATATTGTGCAGCGCATAAGCGATCGCATCATCCAAAATATGTACGATCAAATCGCTTCCGCCAAGAGTATCTATATAGGTGTTCGATCTGAACATAAACCGCTGTATCTGTCTTGTGTCCAGAATACAAAGGACTTCTTTATTCAAAAGATCGTTGTCCATCGGAGCCCTCCTTGAAATATTCGTATTTTCTGTATTGTTCAAACAAAAATACCGATTTTTTCTCATTCGTTCCATCGTCTTTTTTGACCTCTTCGGTCATGCGCTTTGAACAGGAACTTACCACATTGATACCGTCTGTCAGCAGCTTGTCAACGAGCATAAAGCAGAATGTAAATTCTCCCGCAACAAGAACAGCTTCGGGATGATTTTCTTCGATTTTTTCGGCATATTCTTTTGCAAGCTCCCGTATATCTTTCGCGGAAAAATGGGGCGGTATAAATGGAAACGGTATATCTTTCACTTCGCCGTATACAGCAGATGCCTTTTTCTGTGCATCGTTCCATATCTCATATGGATGATTTGAACAGTTGACAAACATATTATTCCTCCTATGATGCGGCGGCATTCCTGCCAAGCCGTCGGATATGTCTTCTGCATAAAAGCATACCCATCAAAAACCATACAAATTGTGTTATAAAGGATGAAAGCCATATTCCCCATATTCCAAGCGGTATTACCATGGTAAAGAGCAAGCTTAGAAGCGGATTAAAAGCAAATACACAAATTGTTGATATACGCTGAGGATCTTTTGTCTCTCCCATCCCGCGCATAGAGCCGATACATATTATACGCACGATTTGAAGAAGCGTTATCAGCGCAATGATCATACTTGTTGTAACACCCTCTGAAATTGCTTCGGTGTCCTTGAAAAACAATCCGAAATACCATCTTGCTCCCGATATATACAAAAAACTGAGTCCCAATGCACATATTACACCGATCACGATACCTACCCGAATGTATTGTTTCAGCTCGTCGTATTTTTTAGCCCCCATGCTCCTGCCCGTCAAAGAAACGACGGCACTTTGTATTCCGTCTCCGAAAGCAAATGAATAATTCATGAGTATCATTCCGACGCTGTAGACAGCGGTTTGAGCAGAGCTTAAACCCGACAAAATGATACTTGATAACAGAAAAC
Source organism: Bacillota bacterium (assembly GCA_017627115.1). Taxonomy (GTDB): domain Bacteria; phylum Bacillota; class Clostridia; order Lachnospirales; family CAG-274; genus RGIG4310. Next base: position 4,834 of record JAGAHK010000019.1, read on the forward strand.
CGATCCTTGTGAACAAATTTTCTATCACAATATCGCCTGCTTTTGAACATACATTATTGAAAATATCGGACTCCGTAAGCCTGCTTTTATTAAAAATTCCTCGCAGACTCAGAAAATCCGACTCTTTGACAATAAAAAAAATGCTGACGGTCAATGCCGCTGCCGTACCGAGAACCGTTGCGATCGCATCTCCGACGATCTCTAACCTCGGAAATCCCAAATGTCCCTCGATCAACAGATAATTGAAGATAATATCCGTAATACCCATTGCAATATTGGATATCAGCGTCACCTTCGTTTTCCCGATACCTCGCAGTGAAGAATTAAGCACTGTGGAAAGTGCATGGAATATGAGAAACATCATGATAATGCGAAAGAACGAAACCGACATACTCAGCGTATCCTGCTGACGGTTACACAGCCTCATGATAGGTTCTGCAAAAAACACCGCAAATGCTCCCAATACGATAGATAGAATTACGGCAATAAACAATATCATTTGAAAGTAACCGTTTGCTTCCTTCTTGTCTTTTTTTCCGAAAGCTTGGGCAACAAAGACAGAAGCCGCAGTACCTAATGCGTAAAAAATTGCAAAAAATATCATTTTGGGTTGGGTGGTAAAGGAAACGGCGGAAATGGCAGGTTTTCCGAGAGCAGATATCATTTTTGTGTCTATAGAGGCAATTATCACACTGACCATGCTTTCCAAAACAGCAGGTACAGCTATTTTAACCATTTCTTGTGTTTGCTGACGATTCATAAAAAAAATCCCAATTTATAGTAAGCGAATTAAATAATCAAGCTCGCTCAAGGCTGATTATTTATGAGCCGCATCATATCGTGAACGTCTAAATATTTTTGACGTTCACGATAACTGTATTTAACCGTATATTTTATGGCTTTATGGTAACAAAAAAAAGATGAGATGTCAAGCGTTATTCTTGCTGCTTAAAAGCAAGTGAGCTTGCTTGCTTTAGAATAAAGAAAATGCGCAGTATATATCAATGATACTCTACTGCGCATTTTTGACGTTTAAGGGGTCAGACTCAAACGAGTTTAAGCCTGATTATTTAATCTGCTTGATGTAATTTAAGTACGGCTATTACATCAAGAATATCCGCTTCCTTATTTTGTACGCCTGCGGCGACAAGGTTTGCATTTGAAAGTGCAGCGGTGCCGTTTATGTATTTAAGGAGTAGTGCGGCATCTTCGTCTTCGAGGGTGCCGTCAAGGTCGGTATCGCCTTTTACATAGTCATATTTTGCAAGGGTCTTGCCCGATAATTCGGTTTTATCGACCTTGCCCGCAAAAAATTCGTTATCGGCTTTGAGTATTCTCTCGTCGGCTATACTTATTGCCTCTGCCTTGTATTCTTCCGCAAAAATGCTGTCTTTTGCGTTTTCAAGGCTTAATGTTATTTTTTGGGCGGCATATATGCTGTCTGCCGTCACGTTTCCGCCGGAAACAACTACCGAATAATTAAATGCAGAAATACCGTCGGCTTTTTGGCTGTCCGCATTTAAAGCGCCGCCGCATATTTCTATGCCGCCTTTACCCGTGGCGCATACGGCATCGCTGTTTGCAATTTCCGCATTTACGTTTGCTGTCACATTTCCGCCGTATTGTTTATACTCATCGCAATAAATGCCGTTAACCATTATGGCTGTCGTATCGGTATTGTTCAGCGTTATTTGTAATTTGCCCGTTTGTTCTTTCTGCCCGTACACGGCAAGACTTGCAGCCTTTAAAGCATTTGCCGAATTGTCGTTAAGGGTGATGTTCAGCTTTGTGCCGTCGCAAAGTATCAGCTTTGTATCTGCACTGAATTCTATGCTGTGGGTGATCTCCGTGTCCTTATCCACAAAGTATGCACCTTTGTCAAGTTTGGTATCATTTGCCGATAATTTGTAAGCGTCTATCACAGCTTCTTCGCCGTTTTCGTTGATATAGCTTATTTCCTCTTTATTGGGCGAATATCCCTTAAAGGTGACGTTTACTTTGGAAAAATCTCTCTCGTATGCTTCAAGATATTCTTCGGGAACATAGCAGATCGTTCCCTTATTGGGTCTGAAGTAGTAGTCGCTGGACAATTTATCTGCCGGCCATTCAAGTTTTGACGGGTCGGCGTAGAGATAAATATTACTTATGTTATTTGCAAAGCTAAAAGCATTATAAGCTATGTTTGTTACAGTCGATGGAATGGTTACAGTTTTCAAGCTCGTACAGTTGTTAAATGTATTGATTGCTATATCTGTCACACCTTCGGGAATTTCTATATGCTGTAAACTAATGCATTCCCTAAAGGCGTTTACGCCTATGGTTTTTATTCCCGAGGGGATATTAATAGTTTTCAATTTTTTACACTCATAAAATGCGTTTGGACCGATGTTTTCAAGAGTATTCGGAAGTTCAATACTTGTAATTATGTGTGTTTTGAAATTATATTCGCCTATACTTGTGATACCGGATTTAATTTTAACGGTTTTAATATCACTTCCGTATTCGCCCCACTTACTTTCTACTCCCCAAGCTGTATCCCACAAAGCTCCCTTGCCGCTTATCGTCAGGGTTTGGGTAGCTTCGTCATATTCCCACCATGCGTTATCTCCGCACTTTCCGTAGGGAAGGTCACCTACAAATGTTGCGTTTATGTTGCCGAATTTTTCTTGATATGTTGATAACATATCGGGAGAGACATGGACTTTTGTTGCCTTTTCGGGTTTGAGATAAGAGATATCCGCCTTCCACCATGTAAGCTTTGTCGGATCGGCATAGCAATAAATGTCGCTGACTGACGTACAATCCCAAAACTCATAGCTGTGAATAGAAGTAACGCCCTTTGGTATCGTCACGGTTTCCAAAGAGGTGCAGCCTTGGAACAAGAATTCAGAAAGATAACTGATACCGTTTGGTAATATAACCTCTTTCAGGCTTTCACAAAACATAAAAGCACCTGAACTAATTCGGTTTATCCCATTTGGCAGGTTAATGGTTTCCAAATGCTTGCACCCATTAAAAGCAGCATAACGTATCTCTTCCAAACTGTCGGGCAGTTCTGCTTGGGTAACATTGTAACAATCGTTAAATGCATAAGTTCCTATCTTTGTGATCCCCTGTTCTATCTTAACAGCAGTTATATCATCTTTAAGATAAGACCACGGAGAAGCATATTCGGGATCATAATCGATAATTGCCCCGTTCCCTGTAAAAGTTATTGTTTTGGTATCGTGGTCATATTCCCATATTATATCTCCGCTATTGCCGTTGGCAGTAAACCGGCCTGTAATTTCCACGTTTTCGGCAGGCATAATGAAAGAATATCCGTTGTTGTTTGGTATCTCAATACCGTTATACTTTACATTTTTTGTTTTGATATCGTAATGAGGATCGTCGTTAGGCACAGCCGTAACGGTAACAGTCTCTCCCATGTGAGCCGTGGTTTTGTCTACAGTCAATGTTCCGCCCCATATATCGGGGTCGATGGTGATGCTATAATCTTTCAGTTCAAATTCCGCAGTTACCGTTACTTCCTCGGCGGGCATTTTAAAGGAATATACACCGTTTTGGGGTGCTATTTCCGTATCATTGTATTTTACGCTTTTCACGGTATATCCCACATCGGGTGTAGCTGTTAAAGTTACAATATCCGTACTTGCCGCCTTTTCTTTATCGGCTGTGACCGTACCGTTTTTGATATTCTTGTCGATAACGATATTGCGTTCTGTTTCATCACGGTGCCATTTTGCATAAAGGGTGGTGTCTTTTGTAACGGGCTTTGAAAAATCAAAGGCTTCTCCCTCGCCGTCCTTGCTTTCATACCAGCCGAGGAAGGTATAACCCCATTGCCTTACGGGATTTTCGGGGCTTTTCGCCTTTTGGGTGCCGTCTGCAAGTACACCCATCTCAATATTTTCAAGTTCGTCACAATTCATATCAAAAGTGATCTTATAAGCAGGCACCAATGTCTTGCCGCTGCAAAGTGCGGTAAAATCGTCCGTGGTCTTTGCAGAGTCTGCCAAAGTATTTGTACCATCTATGATATACGACTTTATAAATTCGGGTACTTCATCTTCCACCAAAGAAACAGTGCCGCCCTCGGTAGGGGTGTGTTTTAAAATTATCCTGTCGGTGGGGCTGTTCCAGCTTAAATGCACACCGCCGAATATAGCGGGATATTTGTTAACATAATCGCCATCGCCGTCTTTTCCCAAAGAGGTGCTGTCAACTTCCAACTTACCGCCGTAAAAATAAAGGTGACTTAATTCTATTCCGCTTTCAGTATTGCCTGTCGTCTTTACTTTCAGCGTACCCGTGCCGCCCGATTGGCTGTAAATACTAAGAGTGCCGTTGATGCCGTATATTGCAGACGGATATCCGCCGTCATTTGTAACGGTCAGGGTCTTTCCGTCACAAATAATAAGATTAAGTATACTGTCGCCAATGTCCCTAAACCCATTTATCGTCACATCATCTTTTACAACAAGCCAACCGTAGTAACCTGCATCCGTCCAATCTGTTGCTTCGGCTGTGACTGTCATATAATCGGTAAGGGTCTGCTCTGCACCGTCTTTGTCAATGTAGGTGACAGGCGCATTGACGTCCTCCGCAAACACCGTCACGGTTTCAAACATTTCTGCCATAGGTGCAAAAGGCATAGCCCCGGCCGCAAGCAAAAACGAAAGCATCGCTGCCACAGTCCTTTTTAAATGTGGTTTTTTCTTTAAATACATCTCCTTGTTTATAGAAAAATATCTTTTAGACAGGGGAACGATCTTATCTGTCCCACCCTGTCTCTTATCCGCTGTTTATCGTGCTTTAAGCAAATATCTTAATGACTGCTCATTCGGTATTATCACATTATCAGAAATAATAGCGGATGCGGAAGCCACGGTATCATTTATATCTTGCTTGACAGCTTCAACAGTTTCCTCTGCAAGCAT
>JAGAHK010000167.1 GCA_017627115.1 Bacillota bacterium
AGGCAGACAGATACCCGAACAATAGTTTGCAGCAAAAAAGGCTGCCGCGATGATAACGCGGCAGCCCCACTCTTCAAAAACATTTCAAAAACACTATATTATTTTTTTGATACCATATTATTCTTTGATACTTTACCTATCCGATACATCACAAGATATACCGCAAATACACAGACCACCGTCACTGCGATATTAAGCCACATAATATTTCTGCAAATCAGCATTATCAGCACAAAGCCGACAGCACCGACCAACATTTTTATACAAAAAGCCTTTGACGGTCTGCATTTGAGTTTTGCATATCTTCCCGTAAGGAACAAAAATACATAATATATCAGAAAAGATGCAATAAGAAATATCGTTTTAGGCATAAGTTCAACTTCTTCACTGTGCATAAACTCAAGGGCAGCCGTGATATTGTTAAGTGCGAATATCAGAAAAACATGGATGAGCATATAACCCATACCGCTTGTCTGCATCTCGCGGTCAAGTATGCTGTCATAAAGTGTGCCATAGCTCAAAAACAGCCCGCCAACTATCAGAAACGCCATAAGCGAAAAATAAACGGTATTAAGGCTTATCTCACCCTCAAAATATGAGGATATGGCAATTATCATCTCGCCGAAGGTAAAGACCACATAAAGCATCGCCCTCTCCGACAAATGCGCAAAATCAACGGTTGAATTTCTGTTTTTTCTGCCAATTATCATTGTAACAAAAATGCCGAACATTATCGCCAAAGGTGCAAGTTCCGCCCCCGTAAGTTCATAAACGGGCACAGCCGCCAGCACTATTGCCGCCTCACCAAACAGCACTGTCATCATGTGTGTTATTATCTCTTTATCATATGAGCCGTTTTTGTGGTTTCTTGATTCAATAAGATACTGCACGCCGATATTTATAAGTATGGCCGCCCATGCAAAATGATACTGTCCGTGATAAGCCTGCCAATGCACCCTTGTACCCTCTGCAACAAAATACAGCAGATACATATTCACAAACATAAAAATATGGTCCCGCAGACCGTTCCTGCCATACATATTTATATAAAAAGTCGTAAAATTCCATATCTGTATAACGGCAAGCGTACACAGTACATATGCAATAAATGTCCCCAATGACACAAAACCGCCGCCGACATCATGTAAAAGCGAATTATTGCGCCCGATTATATAAACAAAGATAAGGTCATAAATAAGTTCCGAATATTCAACTTTTCTTTCTTCTTTTTTAGCTGCCGATTCCATTTTTGCACCTCCGTATTTGTATTTTAACATATCACAAGCTTAATTTTCAAGAGCTTTGTTAGCATATTCAACTGCAAAGATATTGATATATATTATAAAAAATGCTATAATATAAAACAAAAAGGGAAACGTTCTCGATGCAGAGGTCGAATGGGAAAAAGACACTCAGACGGCATAATACAAACTCAAATAAGCAAATTTATCCACAAGAAAGGAGCGGTATTATGAAAACATTGATAATTGATGCCTGCACTTCCGATCTTTCGCGCACGCGCAGGCTGACAGGCTGTCTCAAAGACCGTCTCGGCAGTGATACCGAGGTGATAAAGCTTGCAGAAGAAAAGCTGTATCATCTTGATGAAAAGCTGATCAAGAAGCGTGATGCCGCAGCTGCCGAAAACGATTTTTCGGATGATATGTTCAGGTTTGCAAGGCAGTTTTCAAAAGCGGAAAATATAGTTGTTTCCGCACCGTATTGGGATCTTTCGTTTCCCGCGGTACTGAAAGAGTATATCGAAGCAATAAATGTATGCGGTCTTACTTTCAGATATTCCGAAAACGGTATGCCCGTGAGTTTATGCCGCGCAAAAAGGCTGATATATATAACAACGGCAGGCGGATATATAGTTTCGGACGAATTCGGGTTTGGATATATAAAAAGCATCGCAAAGCTTTTTTACGGTATAGAAAAATTCGACTATGTAAAAGCCGAAGGGCTGGACATTGAAGGTGCCGATATCGAAATGATACTTGAAAATGCAAAAAAAGATATAGATAAAATAGAAATATAACACAAAAAGGGGGCTTGATCGCTGATTTTTTATAAAAAATCTTAATGCGACAGCCCCTTTTAAAAATAGATTTTTCAGAATAAATTTTTCAGAATAAATTTTTCAGCTTTTCTGCTGTTTTCTTGCTTTCGGGATAGTCATAAGCACAGGCTTTAAAATACTTATCTTATAATTATCGCCATAGAAGCCCAGCTTGTCGGATGCCTTATTTTCAAGTGCGAAAAGAAGCTCACCGCCAAACACATTCAGGGAGATATCGTTATCCCAATAGTTGTAAGGCTGAACCTCCATTTTCCCGTCTTTTATTTTAAGATAAAACGAGCCGTGGCCTTCGCCTATAATGTTTATCTGCACTGCAATAGTCTGCTTAACATCACTTGTTTTTGCTTTAAGCAGCCTTTCTTTTGCTCTTTGGAAGATCTCTTCATATGTCATAATAAAATACCTCTCTTTTTCTTGTTTTATTTATCCACTACCAGCGTAGCCGAACCGTATGCTTTAAGCGGTCTGCCGTTTTCGTCGAATTCCACTGTGTACCTTACGTGGAAAGGTACTCTTCCGACAGTCATAGGAATGATTCCTTCAAGATATTTTACCCCGTTTTCTATCTGTCTGAACCAATCACGGTACATATCCGCATAATCCTGCGGTATTATGCCTATCTCGATAGCGCTTTCGGGGTAGTTTTTGACGAGCGGCGGAAGTCCGAGATCGCGCATACATCTGAAACACGGCCGCATCTCTTTTGTTGCAACATTGTATTCCCATGCATACATATTTGCGTGTTCAAATGCCGCACGAAAACGGAGGTCGCTTTTATACAGCTCGTTATAGAGTTTTTTCTCGGCAGTGATATTCTGTATCATAACATAGAACAAATAACTGCTGTCCGTTTTCCCGATAACGCGCATAAAACTGCGGACGCATATTTTTTCCGACCCGCAGGTCTTTGAGCAGACTGTGCGCCAAGTGTCGCATACTTCTTCGTTCATTGACTTTATGGCTCTGAGCATCGTGTCCTTGTATATTTGCAGGTTTTCCTCGTCAAATGATTTCCACGGGTCGATTTCAAGAACTTCTTTTTCGGTAAGTCTCATCCCCGTTTCATAGAGATATTTTTCGTTCACACGCAGTATCTCTATATCGTCATTGCGGTATTCAAAAATTATGGCACCGCCAACCAGATTGCTGAAAATAAGCGTTTCAAGCGAATCAGGATCCCAGAACCTGCCTGCATTTATCGCATCGAGCAGCTCCATTGCGGGAGACATCGGCTCGTGTTCGAGAGTTTTGAGTTTTTTTACAAACTCTTCCTCTGTCACGGGCTTTGAATACAGATAGCCCTGAATATAATTACAGCCTATGCTTTTCATATAGTCGGCCTGTTCCATTGTTTCAACACCCTCCGCAACAACGGGAGTATCGAGCCATTTTGACATCTGCACAACAGCATTTATGATAGTGCCGCCCCTGCCGCCTACCTCTCCGCTCAAAAAGCGCATATCAAGCTTTATTACATCAACGGGCAGGTCTTTGAGCACATTCAGCGACGAATATCCGCTGCCGAAATCGTCCATTTCAACCGTATATCCATATCCGTGCAGCACATCAAGCACGCCCGAAACAAGCTCCATACCGCCTATTGCCGAAGTTTCGGTTATTTCAATATGTATAAGCCTTGCAGAAATATCATATTTTTTTCTTATCTGCTCTATCATATCCACATAGTTCTTTTTGTAGATATCATATCTTGACAGATTTACCGAGATCGGCACGGTCGGTATACCGCTGTCAAGGCATTTGCGCTGAAAACCGCATACCTTTTCAAAAACAAAAAGATCGGCGCGGTAAATAAGATCGTTGTTTTCAAAAACAGGTATAAAATCAGACGGAAACTGTATACCGTATTCGGGATGTTTCCATCGCATAAGAGCTTCCGCACCTATCATTCGTCCCGTGGTGTGGTTTATTTTAGGCTGATACAGTATAAAAAAGTCCTCATTTCCCAGTGCGCTGTCAAAGTTGGATATTATTTCGCTTTCAGTCATTCTCTTCTGCATTATTCTCGCCTCCCTTTTCTTTTTATTTCTGCCGTATCCGATTTTAGAAAGACTGTTCCTTTATCATAATTACAGTATATACCATAAAGACATAAATATCAATAATATGTTTTATAGTAAGCGAATTAAATAATCGGACTTAA
>JAGAHK010000168.1 GCA_017627115.1 Bacillota bacterium
GGCTTACGGTGCAACGATAAAATGGGGTAAGTAAGCAAAATTTTGAACCCCAAAAATTTTGCTATTGAATTATATTTTATCGAAAGGTTTCGGCTTACGGTGCAACGATAAAATGGGGTAAGTAAGCAAAATTTTGAACCCCGAAAATTTTGCTATTGAATTATATTTTATCGAAAGTTTCCGGCTTACGGTGCAACGATAAAATGGGGTAAGTAAGCAAAATTTTGAACCCCAAAAATTTTGCTTTTGAATTATATTTTATCTAAAAGGAGGTTAATACTATGAAAACATTTAAAAAATTTTTATCTTTGACTACTGCGGCAGCGATCCTTTTTTCTTCTCTTATCACCGCAGTGCCCCTTTATGCAGAGGAAAGCGGTGATGCTCCTTTTTCGGCGCGTCTTAATGAGCTTATGCCGCGTGACAAAAACTATATGTTCTCGCCCTACAGTCTTAAACTTGCGCTTGCCATGACCGCAAACGGTGCGCAGGGCAAAACACGGGAAGAGCTGCTTGAGGTGCTTGACATCTCCGACCTTGATAATTTCAATGCGGAAGTACAAAAGACGATGAAGCGGTATAACATCTCCGAACCTGCCGATACGGATTATATTCCGTTTATATTTAATATCGCAAACAGTATCTGGCTGAATACCGACCCCAAGTACAATCCCTCGGGTATGGTGTTCTCACCCGAATTTAAGGAAAAGGTCGGCGAATACTACTTAGCGGAAGCGGACACGGTAACAAGCGGTGATGCCCTTGAAAAAATAAACGGCTGGTGCAGTAAAAAGACAAACGGAAAAATACCGACTATACTTGATGAGCCGAATTTTCTTTCCTGTCTTGTAAATGCGGTTTATTTCAATGCAAAGTGGGAAAACCGTTTTTCCGAGGGAAATACATTTGAAGAAATATTCACCGACAGGGATGGCGGTATTGCGACCCTTGATTTTATGCACCAGACAGACAAATTTGCGTATTATGAGGACGAGAATGTGCAGATAGTCGAACTGCCGTACGAAAACTCCTCTTTTTCGATGTATCTTGTATTGAGCGGTGACAAGAGGGTGGATATTTCGGACTGCCTCGATAAAATGTCCGAAAACGGCGGTATTGCGAAAGTGGAGCTTTCCATGCCGAAGTTTACTGTTGAGTATGAAGAGAAAATGAATGAGCATTTCAAAGATTTGGGCGCGGAAGCACCGTTTGGGGAATCGACCGACCTTTCGCCTATGTTTGACAAGGAAAGTTTGTTCTATATAAGCAGTATTATCCACAAAACTTATATCTCCGTTGACGAAGAGGGCACCGAGGCAGCGGCGGTAACTGCCGTAACCACAGTCGAATCAACGGGCGGCGGAGGTCCTGCACTGCCGCATAAGGTATTCAAAGCAGATAGACCGTTCACCTTTGTTATTGCCGACAGGTTTTATCACGATATCTACTTTATGGGCGAATATGCTTACGGCGATGACAGCGATTACAAGCCCGTGACAGTGCCGAGCAGGGGTTATAAACTCGGCGATGCCGACAACGACAAAAATCTCACCGCGGCAGATGCGGCATATACGCTGCAAAAAGCACTTGTAAGCACCTTTGAAACACCGCTTGAAAAGGATGACCCCGAAAACCTTACCGTAACGGAGAAAAATGTCACCTACAACCGCACCGCAGTTATGGATATGAACAGAAACGGTGTTATAGATGCCGATGATTCAATGCGGATAATGCAAAATGTGCTTGGCACAAAATAAGCCCTTTAAGACCCCGTTGAAATATTCCTGTAAAAAAAGTGTCAAAAATTTGAAATATACTGTTGAAAAATATTTTTCAATGTGCTATAATATTTTCATAGAGCCGAAGAAGGCGCATTTCGCCTTAAAACGGCAAATTTATATCTAAGGAGGATTTTTCCAATGGGCAAGATAGTTACAATGGGTGAAATCATGTTAAGATTATCCACACCCGGCAACGAGAGATTTATTCAGGCAACAGAGTTTGACATCAATTACGGCGGCGGCGAGGCTAACGTAGCTGTTTCTATGGCTAATTACGGTCATGAGGCAGAGTTCGTTACCGCTGTACCCGATAACCCCATCGGTGCTTGCGCTATAGCTGCATTAAGAAAGTATGGCGTTGAGACAAAGCACATCGCAAAGTGCGGTGACCGTCTTGGTATCTACTACCTTGAAACAGGTGCTTCCATGAGAGCATCAAACGTAGTTTACGATAGAGCTAACTCTTCTATCGCAACAGCAACAGCTGATAAGTTCGATTTTGACGCTATTTTCGAGGGCGCAGACTGGTTCCATTTCACAGGTATCACTCCTGCTGTTTCCGACCTTGCCGCAGAAGTTACAGAAGTTGCTTGTAAGGCTGCAAAGGCAAAGGGTGTTACAGTTTCCTGCGACCTTAACTTCCGTAAGAAATTATGGTCAAGCGAAAAGGCACAGAAAGTCATGACAAACCTTATGCAGTATGTTGATGTTTGCATCGGCAACGAAGAGGATGCAGAAAAGGTTCTCGGCTTCAAGCCCGGCAATACCGACGTTACAAGCGGCGAGCTTGAAATGGCAGGCTACAAGGACATCTTCAACCAGATGTGCGACAAGTTCAACTTCAAGTATGTTATCTCTTCATTAAGAGAGTCCTTCTCCGCATCACACAATGGTTGGTCTGCATGTATTATGGACGGTGCTACAAGAGATTTCTACCGTTCAAACAGATTTGATATTATGCCTATCGTTGACCGTGTAGGCGGCGGCGACTCATTTGCAGGCGGTCTTATCTGCGGTCTTATGGACGGCAAGAGCAAGGAAGACGCTCTTAACTTCGCAGTTGCTGCTTCTGCATTGAAGCACACTATCCCCGGTGACTTCAACCTTGTTACAAGAGCTGAAGTTGAGGGCTGCGACGGTTCAGGCCGTGTTCAGAGATAATTCTCTTTGCATAAAAAATGATCTTACATACAATGACGGAAGGTCTCGGCCTTCCGTCTTTTTTTATGCGAATGATTTTGCGATGGAAAAAACAACGGAAAATTCAGTGGACTTTTTGCAAAACAATAGACATAAGCGTTTTTTTGTGATACAATATAAAAGCAGTTTATCGGTCAATATTTTTTTGAAAGGGGAAAAGCCCGTTATGAAAAGATATTTCAGTTTGATACTTGTGTTTGTGCTGATGTTGAGCTTTACTGCCTGTATGGACGGTACACACGGAGCGAACAGGTCGGAAAGCACGGAAAATACAGAAGAAACTTCCGAGTCTGTTTCGGAAGAAAATACTGAAAACTTATCGGAAGATATATCAGAAGATACATCCGAAGACATATCCGAGAATGCGAATGAGGAGAGTGAACCGAGCATTATAGGCAGCTGGGAGGATGCGGAAAGCGGCTTTGACGAAACCTTCACTTTTAATGCCGACAATACGGGCTCATATTCCATAATGGGCAACGAATCTCCCTATACATATTCCCTTGACGGCAACTCTCTTTCCATTTTGTACAGTGACGGTACGGATGTTAAATACACTGTGATCTATGATGATGTTGATCTTGAAATGAGCGATACATTCGGTAATAAAATAACCTGTATCAAAAAATAAAAGGGGCTGGCGTGTTTTGCAGCCTATAATACTTATTCCCATAGAAATCAAAAGGGACCGCAGCATAGAATACTTTGGTATTTTCAAATGCAGCGATCCCTTATATTATTATTCCAATACGGGCTGACCGTGTTCGTACAGTGCGGTATTTATCGTATAAATATCGTAGACTTCGTTTTTGATGAAAAATTCTATTATCAGGTCCGAAACACTTGCGGGCGAGAGTGCATAGCCTGCGCTTGCAAGCAGGTCTTTTGTGTCGTCAAGCCCGAGTTCAAGCGCAAGTGCAAAGGCGATCGCCGTTTTCTTTTTGGGCTGATAGCTGTTGTCACATTGTATTTTTGAAAACAGTTTTCTGTCTATATTTGCCTTTTTGTATATCTCAACACTTGTCTTGCCGCTTTCGTCAATGAAACGCAGCAGGCGCTGCGAAAAGCTTTCGCCTATGTTTTTCACCGCATCTTCAAGGCTTGGCAAAGGCGCTGCCATAGGCATTTCGCAAACGGCATCCTCGCCTATGTCTTCACACTTTGCGTTTGCGGCAAATTTCGGCTTTTCATTAAAGAAATGCCTTTTTTTGGCAGCACCCGTATAATTCTGTTTTATATATCTTTCAAGCTCGGCAAAAAGCCGCTTTGTTTTTTCGGTTTTAAAAAAATCGTCTTTATTCATATCAATTTTGGGGTACGCTGATTTAAGGATACCAAAAATAATTTTGCGCATTTGCTTAACGGCTCTGTTTGCTATGTTCAGCCTGTTAGGCTTCACATTAGCATGGTCGCCTACAAATGCGCCGCCATCGGCTAAAATTATTTTTGTTTTTTTGA
>JAGAHK010000020.1 GCA_017627115.1 Bacillota bacterium
ATCAAAGAAGAAGATATACAGAATATATTTGACCGCTTCTACCTCATTGACAAGTCCATAAACTAGAAACTCTCGGTCTTTGGTCTAGTTCTGTCCATAGCAAAGTGGATAGTCGAGCATCATAACTGTAAGATCAGCGTAGAAAGCACTTTCGGAGAGGGTACGGAGTTTATACTCAATTTCCCCGCAAAGATGTAAAATCAAGCTGCCGTAAATATTACAATTTGATTAAATTTTATGTGTTATTGATGATTATGCCTGTGTTTTATGTTATAATAAATGCGATTATGACACTATGACATTAAACCTTTTGACGAAAGGAAGCGTAATATGAACATAAAAAAATTAATTGTGTCTGCGGCAGCTTTTTTGTGTGCAGCAGCCGTTAATATAACGGCAGTCAGTGCAAGGCCGTATCTTAATATGGATCTTAAATATGACGGCGAAACACATTATTACAGTGCAGAAGAGATAGCACTTGAGATAAACGGCAGAGAACTTGACGACCTGCCTATGCCGCCTGTACTTTTGAATAATTATACACTTGTGCCTGCGCGCGAGGTATTTGAAAATCTCGGAGCGGAAGTTGATTGGCTGCCTGACAGCAGACAGGTACAGATATTCCACGAAAATACTTCCGTCATTATCACAATAAACTCCACTACCGCTCTTGTTAACGGCAGTGATACCAATATGGACATACCTGCGAAAATAATAAACGATAAGACGATGGTACCTCTGCGTTTTGTATCGCAGGCAATAGAAAAAGAAGTCGGTTGGGACGGTTCAACACGCACGGCATCCGTAAAGGATAAGCCGATAACAATTCCCGAAACAGTCACGGAAGCGACTACGGAAGAAACAACAGAGACCACTACCGCAAAACCCGTTGAAACAACGACCGCCAAACCGATCGAGACCACAACGGCAAAGCCTGTAAAAACAGCTTCAAACGAAATACAGGACATTGAAGCCATAGATTTTGTAAGCGGTATGGGCACCGACCTTATTTCCATAAGCGGTGCAGACTATGCGCCAAAGGTGGATATAACACGTTCTGCGGACAACAGTCTGTTGACGATAGATATTGAAAACGGTAATCTTACGGTTGCAAAAAAAGACTTTGGCAACGGCAATTTCATTAAAAACGGTTATTATTACCAGGTGTCGCAAAAATATGTGCGTATTTCGCTGGAACTCAAAGATACCGTAAAATACAATTCCTCAACTGATGGAAAGACCACTACCATTGTCCTGAGCGAAGGCACAGGCTATGAAGATGATGCAAAATTCAGCATAAGCACGGCAAACTATAATTATGTCGGCGATAATTTTTCATTTGAAGATGACAAACTGATAATCAGCAATTCAAGTGGAAAGATAAACCTTAACAACATAAAATACGATGATGATTATCTCAACGGAGAATTCAGGATAACCATTCCTGAAAACCTTACCTCGGTGCTTTCAAGCACATCATTTATGATCGGCAGCGAAAAGGTAAACAGTGTTGATATAAACTGCACATCATACAACACTGTCATCACCGTACACGAGAATAATATTATTGCCTGTAAGACCGAAAAGGCAGGCAATTATGTTGTATTTAACTTTGTACACCCAAGCGAAGTATACAACAAGATAGTTGTGCTTGATGCTGGCCACGGTTTACAGGATAACGGTGCATCGGGCAACGGTCTTGTGGAAAAAGAGCTTACTCTCGATATTGAACTGCGTGCGCTTGACTTGTTTGAAAACGCAAGCGATATAAAAGTATACTGTACACGTTTGGGCGATACCTACCCCACACTTACCGAAAGGCAAGATATGGCGTCTTACATGGCGGATGCCTTTGTTTCGATACACATAAACTTGGCTACATCTTCGGCAAGCGGCACGGAGACCTACTGTCTTTATTCCAATGACCAGGGTAACGGTCTCACAAGTTATATGCTCGCAGAAAGAATACTTGACAAGCTTATTGCAAGTCTCGGCACCGTTGACAGAGGCGTAAAAAGTGAGGAATACATTGTTTTAAAGGGTACAAAACCTTCTACCCTGCTTGAAATGGGCTTTATAAGCAACTCTGATGATGCGGCGATGATGGGCGCGGCTGTTAACAGGCAGAAAATGGCACAGGCAATTTTTGACGGCGTGACAGAATTGCTTAACGAACATCCGCCTATAAGATAAATGATTGACAATAAGCGGTATTTTATGATATAATTATAAATCGGACATGAGTTTTTAAAAAGAAAGGACATTTTATTATGAGCGGACATTCCAAATTTGCAAATATTAAGCATAAAAAAGAAAAAAACGATGCTGCAAAAGGCAAAATATTCACAGTTATCGGCCGTGAGCTTGCTGTTGCCGTAAAGGCAGGCGGTCCCGACCCCGACAACAATTCAAGACTGCGTGATGCTATCGCAAAAGCAAAGTCGAACAATATGCCAAATGATACTATCGAGCGCAGCATCAAGAAAGCCGCAGGCGACCTTGACGGCGTAAATTATGAAACCATTACTTACGAGGGCTATGGACCCAAAGGTGTTGCCGTTATAGTTGAAGTACTTACAGACAATAAGAACCGTTCTGCCGCAAATGTCAGAAGCGCATTCACAAAAGGCGGCGGAAATATGGGTACAAGCGGCTGTGTAAGCTTTATGTTTGACGAAAAAGGTCAGATAATGATAGAAAAAGATGATGATATAGACTCGGACGAGCTTGAAATGACAGCTATCGAAGCAGGTGCGGAGGATATTATCACAGAAGACGAAGGTTATGAGATAATAACTGCTCCCGAAGATTTTTCCGTTGTCAGGGAAGCACTTGAAAAAGCCGGCATCCCCATGGCAGAAGCCGAAATAACAATGATACCGCAGACATATACTGAACTGACAGATCCCGAAGATATAAAGAAAATGACAAGGCTTCTCGATCTGTTGGATGAAGATGATGATGTAAAGAATGTATATCACAATTGGGATGAATAATTCCGGCAAGAGTTTTATAATGCCGGAATTGCAAAAAAGGCTGCCGCGTTTATTGCGACAGCCTTTTTTAATGAATAAGTTTTAATGTATAGTAAGCGAATTAAATAATCGGGGACTTAAGCTTGCTTAAGGCGGATTATTTATGAGCCCCATCCTATAGTGAACGTCCA
>JAGAHK010000169.1 GCA_017627115.1 Bacillota bacterium
TCTTGAATCCGTAACAGGATCGGGATTTTCCTGGCCAACGTGTAACTGTAATGTCTCAAATTTAAGGTTTCTGTTTTCTCTTGATATTTTTTCGCTCATTTTATTTATTTCCTTTCTTTATATAAGTTTTATGATATAAGTTTTATGATATAAGTTTTTGTCCTATTTATAAGTGAAGTTTCTTCACATTCGTTTTTCCTCTATGCTTACGAAGAAGGTGTTGTATACGATTTTCATTTTGTCCTCCTTTTCTATTTCCTATTTCCCTATTAGGTTAGTATCTTTTTGCTATGTATACAGTATACCATCTGTTTTTAAAAAAAGCAAATATGTAAAATCAATGGTCAGTTATAAGTCAAACCTATAGCAGCCTTTTTTCTCAAACCCCCGTAAAAGGCGTATTTTGCGATATTTTGTCGCACTGTTTAAATTGATTTTGCCGCCGTTTTGCAGTAATATAGTAATTGGTAATAAATGGTAAATATAATTTCCGTATAACAGGAGGGTATTATGAAACTTAAAAGCAGAAAAAAATACAACACCCTGCTTGTAACCTTGAGCGGTGATATAGACCACCATTCCGCACAGGAGATAAGCGAGGGCATAGCGCGTGATTTCAGACATTCGCACTGCAAAAACATAATCATCAATTTCAGTGATGTAAGCTTTATGGACAGTTCGGGCATAGGTATGCTCATAGGCAGGTACAAGGAGACCGAGATATTCGGCGGCAGGCTCGCCGCGGTATCCATAAGCCGCGAGCTTATGAAAATATTCAAGGTATCGGGACTGTATAAGATAATAAACTGCTACGATAACGAAAACCTTGCCCTGGAAGCGTTCAGAGGTGAATAAAATGGAAAACAGATTTCATATGGAGTTTTCGGCGGTTTCCGAAAACGAAAGCTTTGCAAGACTGTGTATATCGGCTTTCCTGCTGCCCTGCGACCCCACCGTAAACGATATGACGGATATAAAGACCGCCGTTTCCGAGGCTGTGACAAACGCCATAATACACGGCTATGAGGGCGTAGAAAACGGCATAGTCACCCTTGATGCGCGGCTTGAAAAAAATATCCTTCATATTAAAGTCAGCGACACGGGCAAGGGCATAGCAAACATAGAAGAAGCACGCAAGCCGCTTTTTACCACGGGAAGCGACCGCGAGCGTTCGGGTATGGGCTTTACGGTGATGGAAGCCTTTACCGATAAAATGGCTGTCGAGTCCGAAGTGGGCAAAGGCACGACAGTCACCATGCAAAAAAGGCTGAAATGCTATGGATGAACTTATAAAGGCGGCACAAAGCGGCGATAAAAAAGCCGAGGAAACACTGATAACGCAAAACACACGCCTTGTGTGGAGCATAGTTGCGCGTTTTAGCGGCCGCGGCGAAAAAGAGGAGCTTTACCAGCTTGGACTTATCGGTCTGCACAAAGCCATACAAAACTTTGACCTTACATACAACGTGCGCTTTTCCACCTATGCCGTACCTATGATAATAGGCGAGATAAAACGCTTTCTGCGCGATGACGGCATAATAAAAATATCGCGCGGCTTAAAAGAGCTTTCCGCAAAAGTTCTTCATATTAAAGAGGTGATAGAAAACGAAACGGGCAGACAGGCAAGCACGGGCGAAATAGCCGCAAAGCTCTGCGTAAGCCCCGAACAGGTGGTCGAAGCGCTTGAAGCGCCCTGCCGCGTGGAGTCGCTCAACGAGCCGATAAGCGAAGACGGCGGCACAACACGCGAACAAAAGCAGCCCGCAAACGAAGACGAAAGCGAAAAAATGATAGAAAACCTGGCATTAAAACTTGCGGTCGAAAGCCTTGAAGAAAAAGAAAAAGCGGTCGTGCGCCTGCGTTATTTTATGGATAAAACGCAGACACAGACCGCAAAATTGCTTGATATGACGCAGGTACAGGTGTCAAGGCTGGAGAAAAAACTGCTCACAAAACTGCGTGAAAGAATGTCGTAAACAAAGCCATACGGGAGACGATCCGCCCCCGTATGGCTATTATTGCACCTCACACGCCGCCCCACATTGCCTAACTCTGTTTTTCGATCGGCATCACAAAGGATTTATTCAGCACTTTCTGCATTATCTGTGTAGCATCCGAAGCGCTCAGTCCGCCGCCGTCAACATCTACATATTTAAGGAGATCATCCGTTTTTTCTTCTATAGGCATTTTAAACGCACTGTTCAAAACCTTCTGAAGCACGAAAGAAGCATCGTCCGCCGCAAGCTTGCCGTCGGCATTTGCATCGCCGTAAACAAAGGTCACAGGGGGATCAATGGGATCATCGGGCTTATCGGGGTCAACAGGTGCCTCGCCGCCGTCCGATACCGTCACAAGATAAATTCTTGTACCGCGTTTAAGCTTTGCGTTGGTCGGTGAGTACAGCGCATATGTACCTGCGCTCTCAACGGTGTATTCAAACACCTTCTTACCGTCGGAGTCGCCCGTTGCACTCTCGGTTTTAAGCACATTCTCGCCCGATTTGAGCGCAAGCTCCGATGTATTGCCGCCGCCCGTGCTTGAAAATTCAGCGGAGATAAGTGCGCCCGCTTCCGCGGTAAAAGTTATGGCGCCGTTTTCGTTCTTGTCAATATCGACATGGGTAACACTGCCCTTTTTGTTCCTGCGCTTTTCGACTTTTCCCACTATGGTAAAGCCCTCGACTTCGTCCGACTTCATTTCCTCCCTGTCCTTTGCGGCAGTGAGCGTTGTCGGGTCAAATTTCAGCTCCGAAGCACAGACCGATAACACGGCGGAAAACACCATGACCGTACAAACTGCGGTAAAACCTAAAAACTTCTTGATACGCATACTTATTCCTCCTTTTCAAACAAGCTTTTTATCCTCTTACCCGTTCACATTATGCCTAACCTCCGCAAAATCTCCGATTTTACGTCGTTGAACGGGGGCGAGTCTAAAAAGCAAGCTTTTTATCCTCTTACCCGTTCACATTATACCACATTAAAATTTTAAAGACAACAAGAAAGCCTGCCACTTGGTATATTTGTGCAAAATGACAGTCGCAAATTTAAGTATTTTGTAAAAAACTGCCTAAA
>JAGAHK010000170.1 GCA_017627115.1 Bacillota bacterium
CTGAATATGCCCCTTGCGGCACACTCATAAACAAAGCCGCAGGCGGCTATAAAATACAAGCCGCCCACACCTTTGATAATTCTGCCTTTTATCAATATTTTTCCTCCCGTTCGAGGATGACCTCGTTATCAACATAGATCTTATAAGTGGTATCCTCGTCTATCTGGTCATTGATCGAGAACGGGAATTCATTGCCCGTCACATATTTTTCATATAATATTCTTGTGTTGTTGCTGTCTATTGCAACTGCCTTTACAAGATAGCTTTGTGAAAGGTAAGAATCATCCTCCACTTCCATCACCCTTGTGGATGTGCCAAGCGGTATCTTGCCCTCCTCGTCTCTTACAACCTCTTCACCCGTGCTGTTATCAATGATTATGGTTTTTCTCGGCGGATTGCCGACAAAATCAGGGATAACGGGTATGCTGACAGCTCTCTTCACAGGTTCGATAGGTGAAGCAACATACTGCGTTGTTGCCTCTGTTGTTGTTTCCTCTGTTATTTTAAGCGCAGGATCCGGACCCTTGCTTACCGTGAGAGTTATTGTATAGCCGTTCGGCACGGCAGTTCCCGCAGGAATACCCTGGCTGGCTATCTGACCAACGGCATAGGTATCGCTGTAGCCCTCTATAAACTTAAGTGTGAACCTGTCAAGCATCTGCGTAGCTTCTTCCTTTGTTTTACCGAGAACATCGGGAACGGGTATGTTTTCTTCGGAAGGACCGAGACTTACATAAAACACTACTTTATCATCGCTGCCTATCTCCGTGTTTGCAGCAGGAGTCTGACGGATGACCGTACCAACGGGTATTCTGTCATTATTTTCATACTTGATCTCGTCGATATGGATATTCTTTGAAGTGAGAAGATCAATAGCCTCTTCCTCCGTCATATCAATAACGCTTTCCATAGGTATAGTCTCGCTGCCGAGGCTGACCGTAAGCGTGATACGCGAATCACGCGGCACACGAACACCCTGTTTGATATTCTGCGCCATAACAACGCCTGCTTCAACACGGTTGTCGTTTATATTTTCCTTTGTAAGGAAAAGCTTTTTGTTTGCGGCAAGTTCTTCCGCTTCCTCGATCTGCATATCCACAAAATTGGGTACAAGCACTGTCGGATTTATAACATTTGTATATACATAGTACATACCGAATGAGATAAGACCGATTATCAGAAGTGCAAGCATGACGGAACCGATGATAACACGTCTTTCGTTCATGCGGTTCTCGTATTCTTCTTCCGTTTCGTCATAATCATCATCGGAGATGTCGCTTCTGCCGAGTTCATCCTTGGATATTATTTCAGAAACATCCTTTGTTTTGCTGCGTATTTCTTCAAGCTCGCGCGGTGTTGCAACAACTGTCTTGCCGCTGTCTATATCGTTCTCCACAACAAACTTGCCGCTTGGGTCGGTAAGCGCCATACGAAGATCATTAATAAGCTCCTCCGCATTCTGATAACGCTCCACCGCAAGTTTTCTTGTACATTTATCTATTATTTTGATAATGCTGCTGCTTGCTTTTGAGTTGAGATTTTTAATATCGGGGATAGGATCGTTGCTGTGTTTTATTGCCATTTCAACGATATTATCGCCGACAAAAGGCAATCTGCCCGTTATCATCTCAAACATAACTATACCGAGAGAATAAATGTCGCTTCTTGCATCGGTATGCATACCTCTTGCCTGCTCGGGCGAGAAATAATGCACACTGCCTACAGCCTCGGCACTTATCGTGTTTGAAGTTGCCGCCCTTGCGATACCAAAGTCGGTAACCTTGATATTGCCGTGCTTGCCGTCTTTTGTAACAAGTATATTCTGCGGCTTTACATCACGGTGCACAACATTGTGATTGTGCGCGTGCATAAGACCTTCCGCTATCTGAAGTGCAACACTTATCGTCTGCTCGTTTGAAAGCGGCGCCTTATTCTGTATTATTTCTTTAAGGGTGCAGCCGTCTACATATTCCATAGCTATGAAATATATATCGCCGTCATTTCCGTAATCATAGATCCTTACTATATTCTGATGATTAAGTTTTGCCGCCGCCTTTGCTTCGGCGCGGAAACGCTTAACAAACTCATTGTCGGAGATAAATTCTTCTTTTAAAACTTTAAAAGTAACATCGCGGTCAAGTGTTTCATCCAAAGCGTGATAAACAACAGCCATGCCGCCGACACCCAATTTATCTATGATTTTATATTTACCGACTACTGTCGTGCCAAGCTCAAGATTCATCGCTGTTCCTCCTCGCTTTCCCAAGGTGAAATTATGATCGCGGATATATTATCCCGTCCGCCGTTTTCGTTAGCTCTTGCTATAAGCTTATCAACACGCTGTTCTATAGTAAGAGTTTTGTTGTTGACTATCTCCTTTATCTCATTTGCAGGGACCATATTTGACAAACCGTCGCTGCATATAAGATAGATGCTGTCACGCGCAACAGGACGGATAATGCCGTCAACATTTATTACACTGCTGTAACCCACAGCGCGCATGATAACATTTTTCTTGGGATGATTTTCCGCCTCTTCAATAGTGAGCTGACCGCTTCTTACCATTTCCATAACATACGAATGATCGTTAGAAAGCTGTTCGATCTTCTTTTCCGTAACGGCATAAAGCCTGCTGTCGCCTACGTGTGCGGCATAAAGAACATTGCCTGCTATCGCCGCGCCCGTAAAAGTGGTGCCCATACCCGAATAATCGGATGAAGAGCTGCCCTTTGCGAACACTTCCGTATTGGCCTCGCTCACGGCGGATATAAGATTATCGAGATATTCGCCGCTGGGCGTGTGATCCTTTATATAACGGCAGAACACTTCTATCGCCATTGCGCTGGCAACATCGCCTGCGCGTTCGCCGCCCATACCGTCGGCAACAATAAAAATGTTTGGCAGACAGCCCACAGGCTGTGTACTGACAAAAATATTATCTTGATTGACAGTTCTTTGCCTGCCGACATCAGTTTTACCTACTGCTATCATTTTCCAACACCTTTTTCTCCTTATATCTTTTTCTGAGCTGACCGCACGCGGCATTTATATCACTGCCCAGACGTCTCCTTACAGTGGTCTCTATCCCCTTTGAGGACAGCGTCTGCGCAAATGCCTTTATCGTATGCTCATCACTTCTTAAATAATTATTTTCTTTAACATCATTAACAGGTATAAGATTTACATGGAACAGACCGCCCTTTAATCTGTCCGCAAGCTCCGCAGCGTTTTCCGTACTGTCGTTAAGACCCTTGATAAGCGCATATTCAAAAGTAACGCGCCTTTTTGTGGTATCCGCATAAGCTCTTGCGGCGGCGATAAGCTCGTCTATACCGTATTTATTTGCTATAGGCATCGTCTGCCTTCTTATTTCGTCATTGGGCGCATGCAGCGATATTGCAAGCGTTATCTGAAGTTTCAGCTTTGCAAGCTCGTTTATCTTATCCACAAGCCCGCAGGTCGAAACAGTGATATGACGCTGCCCTATGCCTATGCCTTCGCCCGTTATTCTTATAAAATCAAGCAGATTGTCATAGTTATCCAGCGGTTCACCGCTGCCCATTATAACAACGTGTCCTACACGTTCTCCCGTATCCTGCGATATTTTGTATATCTGCAAAAGCATCTCTCCTGCCGAAAGGCTCCTTTCAAGCCCGTCAACGGTAGATGCACAGAAACGGCAGCCCATACGGCAGCCCGCCTGCGAAGATATACAGACAGTGTTTCCGTAAGAATAACGCATAAGCACACTCTCTATTATAATACCATTTTCCAATTCAAACAAGTACTTTATTGTATTATCTTGTTTAGAAATAAGTTTTTCTGCTATTTTTATGTCGGATATGCTGTAATTTTGGCTTAACTTGTCCCTTAACGCCTTTGACAGATTTGTCATTTCGTCAAATGAGCCGACCTGCTTGATATGCAGCCAGTCGAATATCTGTTTTGCACGGAACGGCTTTTCGCCTATTTTCAGCATTTCCTCTTTAAGCTGCTCTTGTGTGAGCGAACGCAAGTCCATAAATAAACCTCGTTATAATATCATTTTTTTCTGAACCTTGCTATAAAAAATCCGTCCGTGTTGAAATCGCACGGAAGTATCTGAATATATCCGTCCTTTGCAGTCGGACATTCAAAATTGAGGTATTTGCTTATATCTTCAAGTTCATAATCAAACTCTTGGCAAAACCACTTTACATTTTCAAGATTTTCCTTTATAGAGATCGTACAGGTGGAATAAACAAGACAGCCGCCCTTTTTCACATAATTTTGACAGTTGCTTAAAATATCCCTCTGTACTTTTGCAAGGCTCTCAACATCTTCTTCTGTTTTATTGTATTTTATATCGGGCTTTTTCCTGAAAAGTCCAAAACCCGAGCAAGGCGCATCGACAAGCACACGGTCCATCTTCCCGATAAAATCTTCGTTTATGACCGCAGCATTGCCGAGGACGGTGTCTATTATGTCGATACCGAGCCTTTCAACGCCGTTTTTTATAAGTTCCAGCTTGTGTTCGTATACATCGGCGGAATATATCCTGCCTTTGTTCTGCATCTTATAAGCGCAGTAAAAGCTTTTTCCGCCCGGTGCCGCACAGCAGTCGAGTATATTTTCACCCGGCTTCGGTGCAAGAATATCCACCGCAAGCATGGCGCTTTCATCCATAACATGATACAGACCTGCCGAAAAAGCGGCTGTTTGTGTAATATCGCGCGTTTTGGAAAGATAGAGTGCATTTTCCTTGAAAACGCCCGATGTTACCGCTATATTATCCTCCGACAAAGCCTTTTTCAGCGAAGGCATATCGGTTTTAAGCGTATTTATACACGCGCTTACCTTTGGGGGCACGCGGTTGCTTAAACATATGCGTTCTATCGTTTCCGTATCAAGTTCTTTCAGCCAATACTCTATTATCCACACGGGATAAGAATATTTTACGGAAAGATATTTTACGGGATCCTTTTCTTTGTTTGGATATTTTATATTATCCTTA
>JAGAHK010000171.1 GCA_017627115.1 Bacillota bacterium
AAAATCCACATAAAAAAAGGGGGACCGAATCAGTCCCCCAAATTTAATACTCTATTGTTTCCGACAGCTTATCGGCAATATTTTCCTTAAAGCCGCTCCTTGCATGTGAATAGTAGGTCAGCGTGGTAGCATAGCTGGCATGGCCAAGATAGCCCTGTATCTGCTTAATATCATAGCCCAATGCCAGCAAAAGGCTGCCGCAGCTATGGCGAAGGCTATGGAACGAGCTTTTACGCAGCTTGTGTTTTTTTACTATCTTTTTATATGTAGACGATAGATAGTCGGGTGTAAGCAGTTTGCCCTGCTCATCAACACATATAAAATCCAGATATTTCTTTGAATATGTATTGCCGAAGAACTCCATGTTTTCACTTATATCTTGCTTATGCTGCAATAAGCGCGTTTTTATCTGCGGTATAAGCGGAAACTCTCTGTAGCTTGCATCTGTTTTAAGTGTTTTCGATACTTCGATTATAAGCTTTCCGTCATCATCAAAGCTGCGTATGACCTTTTGACGTATTTTTATTGTATTATCATCAAAGTTGATGCTATCCCATGTCAAACCAAGTATCTCCGATCTTCTGAGCCCGTAATACACCGCAAATACAACAGGTATTTCCAGCTTATGTCCCTTTACCGCCCGAAGCAGCTCATTTATATCATCCAGTTCAAGAAAACTGTATTCACTGAACTGTTTTCTGGGCTTATCCACGTAGTTGCAGATATTTTCCGTAACAAAACGATTCTTGTAGGCATACTCAAGACAGCGGCGCAGCACTTGGTGATGCTTTATCACTGTATTTGGCGACAGATTTGTTTCGTGAAGCAGATACGAATAATACCGTTCAATATCTATCGGTCTCAGATCGTCAAGCTTCAAATTCTTTCCCTCAAAATAAGGGCAAATATATTTTTTTGCCATATGCAAGTATCCGTTATAGGTACTCGTCTGCACCTTATCCTTATGCAGTTCCAGCCAGTCCCTGAAAAATGTGCTGAAAAGAGACTTATCCGGTGAAATAAAATCAATGTTTTGAAATTCCACTATTTTTTCATGAAGTATTTTTTCTGCCTTACGCTTGTTGCCGCCCACTGTGGGCAGACCCGTGCGTATCCATTTCTGTTTGTTTTTTCCTTTGTCATTCTTATATGAGATCACAACATAGTAATATCCTTTTTTAGTCTGTAAACTGCCATTCATTTTTATCACCTCGCAAAAAAAGCCCGCCCCATTAAAGGAGCAGGCTGATGCAGTTTAAAGAAGAGCCTCAACTACGGCTTTCTTTGATATAAATATTTTGGAACCCAAACGCTTGTATGGTATTGTACCGGATCTCATGTACTTGTAGGCTGTGCCGCGGCAAATGCCAAGCAAAGTGCAAAGCTCTTTTACCGTGAGTACATCGTTGTAATCATCAAGATCGCGGCCCTGTGCATTTTCCTCTGATGCCGTGTTATTTGAATCCGTCACATCATTTATATCTTTTTCCATATCATTTCACTCCAATCGATGTTATTTTTAAGTATTTGTTTCCCTCGTTATAATTTTTTATAAGTAATGTTTATTTCTGCTTCCCGTATTTTTTTAGCTTTTTTCTATTTTAGGTATTTTGTACCTGCTATCATTATAAGCTGCAGCGCCTTTTTGGATGCCGTATCAGTCGCTGTCTTCATCATATTCGATATCATTGTCGTCGTAACTCTCATAGATATCGTTGTCATCTTCATATTCGCCGTCGTCATCGTCCAAATAAATTTCCGCTAAACTACGGCCCTCGTTATAGTTCACATTGTCGTTCTCATCGTCATCTTGATCAAGCCAAACGTTTTGGTTTATATTTCTCCTCTGTCTAAATTCCGGCATTTTTGAAAAAAGGTCGGCATCAGCAAATTTTACCCGGTCTTCTTCCAAAAGCTCTATGATCCTCTGTACCCAAATATAGTAAAATATCGTTCCTTTGCCATAATTGGCTACGGGATAACTGCTTTTGCCTTGATTAATATGCAGCAAGCCATAATATTTCAACTGTGCACTTATGCTCTGTTTAGTTGGAGATGCAGGCAAAGGTGTAGCAGATTTACAGTGCTTAATAGCCTCAAGAACATCATCCGGCCTTGCGTGATAATATTGCCCCTTTCTGAAAAACACTTTTTTTCGTATTCTTTCATCAGGATTTAATTTTTTATTCTTCTTATCGGCTTTCCTATTAAAATCCTTATATTCATCCATATTTTCTGCTATTATTTCATCATAATCATAAATAAAAATATCAAGCAGTCTTTCAACATAATAGGTTTCAGCCTCGGGTCCAACATTAGCACACTCATCAAGTGTACAACCGACAGCCTCTTCTATAGCATTGTCAAACATTGTTCTATATTCTTTAAGGACAGTTTCATTCAGCTTAAACTGTTTTTCAAAGAATAGCAGAAGCAGATCCTCAACGCACTTGATAGTTTCGTAGGTTCGCGACATACGCCTAACACCCTCATATTTTTCCTCATTCTGCACATTTAATTTCTGCGACTGCCATTCTCTGACGATATTTTTTAAGTTTTTGGCATTACAGCATATCCATTCTATAAATTTTTTTATAAAATCTATATATGCACCCGTATTTTTCTGTAAAAATGTAAGCCTTTCGGCATCAAAAGCTTTTTCTATCTTTACAACAAGTGTGCGGTTTATTGTGCTGTAATCCTTAAGCAAATATTCGGCACTTACAAATATCATCGAATTTACATTGTATTTCTTATTCTTCAAGCCCACACTTCCCTTGCTTGAAAGATGATGAAGTATGACAGTAAGCGTATTTTCACGCTTTCTTTTATCAGCCGAAGAATTACTGCTCATATTCAGATTATCAACAAGAACGTTTTGATCAATACAGTGGTCTAAAGTCTCAAATATAATTACCTTGTCGCTTTCAAGAGATATTTGCGTTGCGGAAGTTTTGCTGTCATTCTTATAAACATACAAGTTTGTTAGCAAAGATGCCTGTTCGCTCTTCCCCCTACCTGTCTTGCCTACAATATATATAGCAAAGGTCAAACCGTAGTCTTTTACGCTTATAACAGGCTTGACAAAAGGCATCATAGCAGCCAAAAACATCACCGTTTGAGCCGAACCCTGCTTACAAAATGCCTTTATCCATTCGAGCATGCCGCAAACGGGCTTTTTATATTCAACAAGCTGCACATCTGAGCCATTGGATATTTCAAGTCCGTCACCGTTGATAATCTCGCCTCCCAGATTATAGATAAGTCTGCCGTTGACCTCACTATAGCCAAGGGGTACCGATATAGACTCTGTTTTATTGGCTTTGTTTATATAGCTAAATATCACTCTGCTCAAAAATCTCTGCTGCTTTCCTACTGTATCTAACATTATATAAAATCCCACAGGGACGTAATCAAGCACCTTTTTGGTCGCAATATCCTTATATGGTATACTGACTCTCTTGGTTTCACCATTTTTTATCGAAAACTCAAGAATAAGGAATTGCTCGGTTTTGTCTTCTTCAGATAACGAGCCGCCTTTTTTGATATTTTGAATCTCTATTATTGAAATCGTTCCGTTGGTTACGCTGTTTCCCTTTGCATCAACTATAACACCATTGGAGATCTCATAATCTAGCGGTACCGCATATTGTATATTATTGTTCTGCATAACTATCAATACCCTCTTTCCACACTAAACCCCGATCCCTCAACACTTATATAATATACCAACATTTTATCGGGCTTTTCGGTAAGCTATAAAAACGCATTAATACGATAAATTTAACAAACTAAGGAAGTCCCCGCTTCTAAAGCTGGGGTGCTTACTTAAAATTCAGTGGGTCAGCACTTTTGCTGCGCAAAAGCCAGGCAAAGCCTGTCCGCATCTATCTTTGCGGTGCAATGTTCAAGCTCCCACTGAATTTGGAATTGCTTGCAATTCCGTTGGTTATGAGTA
>JAGAHK010000021.1 GCA_017627115.1 Bacillota bacterium
ATATTTTTGTTAATAACTATGAGGTTGCGGGGCTTACAAAAGAACAGGCTCTTGCAAAGCTTGAAAGAGAACTTCAGGAAAAAAAGTTCGATAAAAAGCAGATATATCTTATGTTTCCGCGCGGCAGGATGGATGAAGCCATTCCCGTGACCTATAAGGAAATGGGTATGAGATATGATTTTGAACCTGCTGTGGAGGAGGCGTACCAATATGCAAGAACAGGCAGCGCCGCAGAACGCAGGGAAGCGATAGATGAGCTTGAAAACAGAGGACAGTTTTTTACGGCACTCTATACACATGACAGGTCAATGATAATAGATGTTCTGAAAAGTCATGAGTCCGAAATAAACAAAAGATTTACAAACGGGGATAAAATGGATATTGAAAGAACGGCGGATATGATAGAGGAACTGCTAAATATAGACTCTTATGATTCTTATGTGAACATTCCCACTGAATAAGCCGTTTGGGAGGAAAAATGGCTGCGAAACATTCGGGCGGATTTACCATAAAATTCCGCAAACGGAAAAAGAAAAACAGCGGCAAAGTTGATACTGCTTCAAGAAAGAACGTGAGGACCGCAGCAAGGTCGTCACAAGGCAGGAGTGAAAAATACTCTGCAAAACCTTATGTCAAAAGCGCAAAAACTGTTTCAAAAAATACAAAAACAGTTTCCAACAGCGCAAAAGTTTCAAGCAGTACAAAAAATACCGTCGCCGGCAATGCCAAAGCCGAAAAAAGAAAATTTAATAAATGGCTTGTTTTTCTTTTTGCCGTTGTTGCCGCCGCTGCTATTGCGAGCGCACATTTGCCTGAGATAGCCGAAACTGTAAGCCTTACAAAAAAAGGCACACAGGCAAATGCAAAACACGCACAGACTTATCTTAACGGTGTAAAGATAGACGGCATATCCGTAGGAGGACTTGACTACGATCAGGCAAAAATGCTTATTGAAAACTCCGTCAACACAGAACTTACGGGCAATGCGCTGGTGGTAAAAAGTACGGACGGAAACAAGCGTTATGAATATACCTATGACAGCTTCGGCATAAAATACGATATTGAGGGTGCTTTGCAGGCTGCCATGAAATTCGGCACTGTCGAAGAAGAGTATGCGGCAGATGTAAAAGCGCTTGAAAACGGTATGGTGGATTTTCCCGTATACAGCTATAATATACCTAAGATAACAAGCTGTATAAGAGCGATCGGTGCGGCAAATACACAGACGGCGCAGAATGCAAAATGCACGTATACAAACGGCGGCTTTGAAATAACGCCCGAAGTAGTGGGCTATTCTGTCGATACCGATGCCATATACAAAAAGGCGATAGAGCTTATTGATGCAAGGCAGTTTAATCAGGAGATCGAGTTTGAGATAAACACTATCCAGCCTTCGGTAACAAGTGCTGATTTCGCATATATCGAAAATGAATTGAGTTCCTTTTCAAGCCAATATAAAGGCGGTGATGAGAACCGTATACAGAACCTGCGCAATGCTTGCAGCAAGATAAACGGCACTATAGTTTATCCGAACGAGGTGTTCTCTACAAATGATGCCTTCAATCCCTGTACCGAAGCAAACGGCTGGGCAAGTGCGGGCACGATAGTGGGCGGAAAGCTTGAAGACAGTCCCGGCGGAGGTATGTGCCAGGTGTCGAGCGCACTTTATGATGCTGTATTGTATGCGGAGCTTGAAGTGGTGGAAAGACACAATCATTCGCTTAAAGTCGGTTATGCACAGTACGCTTTTGATGCCACGCTTGCAGGCGATTATCTCGACCTTAAATTCAGAAATAATACAGGCTACCCGATTTATCTTGAAAGCTATCTCACATCATCGAGTGTAGTTGTAAAGATATATGGTTATAACCGTTTTTCGCCCTCGCGCCGCGTTGAGCTTGAAAACAAGTTTATCGAGGATATACCGCACGGTGATTATGTTATAGTGGAAGATCCCGAACTGCCGGCAGGTGAAACACGTATTGAAGTTGAACAGCTTGACGGCAAAAAATATGAACTCTACAAAAAAATATATGAAAACGGCGAACTTATCGACACCGTTAAGGTCAACACAAGTACCTACAGACCGCGTGACGGTGAAAAACACGTAGGCACGGGCGCGTCATCGGGCAATGAAGATGAAGATGACAACAGCGGCAGTGATGAAGATAATGAAGATGATGAAGAGACCTATTATGACGAAGACACCGATTGACAGGAGATAATTATGACCCCAATAACTCTTACGGCTACATCCACTTTCGGGCTGGAGGCCGTTGTAAAACGTGAGCTTAAAAAACTTGGATTTGAAAAACAGACTGTGAATGACGGTTCGATAACTTTTGAGGCAGCGGCGGAAGATATACCCCGCCTTAATATAAATCTGCGTTCTGCCGACCGTGTTTTACTTGTTATGGGCAGTTTTGAAGCTTATAGTTTTGAAGAACTGTTTGAAAACACAAAAAAACTGCCGTGGGGTGACATCCTGCCTGTGGATGCAAATTTCACGGTTTCGGGCAAATCCATAAAATCCACGCTTTACAGTGTACCCGACTGTCAGTCTATAGTCGAAAAGGCAATAGTTGAAAAACTGAAGCTCAAATATAAGATAAATTGGTTTGAAAAAACGGGTGCAAGATATAAGATACAGGTATCAATACTTAAAGACAAGGTCACATTGTCGATAGATACTTCGGGAGCTGCCCTGCATAAACGCGGATACCGTGAGGATCAGGTGATCGCGCCTTTAAAGGAGACCATGGCATCAGCTATGATAGATCTGAGCTTCTGGAATAAGGACAGGCTGCTGCTCGATCCCTGCTGCGGTTCGGGAACTATACCTATAGAGGCGGCTATGACAGCCAAAAATATTGCGCCGGGGCTTGGCAGAAAGTTTGTTTCCGAAGAGTGGGGCATTATACCGCAGGCGGCATGGAAAACAGCAAGAAAAGAAGCTTTTGCGGCAATTAAAACAGATGTTCTTCCTATTATAAAGGCAAGCGATATAGACCCGCATGCGATAGAGATAGCAAAACAAAATGCAATTAACGCAGGCGTGGACGATTGTATCGAATTCAGAACACTGCCGTTTGAAAAGCTAAAGCTTGACCGCGATTATGGTGTCTGCATAAGCAATCCTCCCTATGCCGAGCGCATGGGAGAACTTGATGAGGTGGAAAAACTCTACCGCGATATGGGTAAGCTTTTCAGACCCAATAAAACATGGTCTGTGTATATAATAACCTCTCACGAGGGCTTTGAAAAACTTTACGGCAAACGCGCCGATAAAAAACGCAAGCTTTTTAACGGCAATGTCAAGATAGACTATTACCAGTATTTCGGCGAAAGACCGAAAAAATAGGGATCTTTGGTATCAATTGTTTTGGAAAACAAAAAAGCGAAAAAAAGCACTTACTGCGGTAGGTGCTTTTTGTTTGAAACTTGTAAAGCTGTTTATATAA
>JAGAHK010000172.1 GCA_017627115.1 Bacillota bacterium
GCTTGTAGCGATAGGTGCGCTGCTTTACGGTATTCTGCTGCTGACATCGGGCGAGATAAAAAGCGAAGTAAAAGCAATAATCGCAAAAATACATTTGTAATATAACAGTTTTTTCGGAGGGTGGAGCTTAATGCGACACCCCCATAACCCTGCGGGGCATGCACACGACTGCGTACAAGGAATAAAGCCGCTTTGCGGCTCGCAGTCGGCGCAAGTAAACGCCCAAAGTCCAAAGACTTTTGTCGTTTACTATAAAATTAAACCATAAAACCATAAAACAGGTCGGCGGTATTCATGAAAGGGGTCGTAAAAATGGGAAAACAATTGAGAACGGCAATAATCGGCACGGGAAATATGGGCAGAAAATATGCCGATATGATAGTTTCGGGCGAGGTGAAAGGCCTGTGTCTGACGGCTGTTGTCTGCCGCAGTGATGAGGCTTTCGAGTGGGGCAAAAGCCTCGGTGTTGAAGTTTACAGAAGCGCAGACGAGCTTTTTGCGCACAGTGATGCCTATGATGCGCTTATCATCGCAACTCCGCACAAAACGCACCCCGAATTGGCTTTAAAGGCGTTTGCTCTCGGCAAACACGTTATGTGCGACAAACCCGCAGGCATTTATGCCGATGATGCAAAGAAAATGTATGAAACGGCAGCCGAAAAAAGGCTTGTTTATGCACTTATGTTTCATCAGCGTATGCGCCCCGAGTACCAAAAGCTCAAAGAGATGATAGAAAACGGCGAGTTTGGCGTTATACGCCGCGTGCTTATGCTCAATACAAGGTATTTCCGCACGGAAGCCTATCACAAAAGCAGCCCGTGGCGCAGTTCCCTTGAGGGCGAGGGAGGCGGCGCACTGATAAATCAGGGGCAGCATATACTTGATATCTGGCAGTGGCTTTTCGGTTTGCCCGATGAATTGCAGGCGACTGTGATGACAGGCAAATACAACGATTTTGACGTTGAGGACGAAGCGAGCATACTTATGCGCTATAAAGACGGCAAAACAGGCTGTTTTATCATATCCACAGCCGAGGGTGAATACGAAGAAAAGCTGATGATAACAGGCAGCAAAAAAAGCGCTGTGCTCGACAGCGGAAAACTGACGGTGACAACATTCTCCGAGGATACCGATGAATACCGCAAACGTGCCAAATGCCACGCACGCGAGGAACTTACACAGACCGAAGAAAAGATCACACTTGAAGATGTGAGCGACAGAGAACTTTATGTGCGTATGCTCGATAACTTTGCAAATGCCGTATTCAACGGCGAAAAGCTGAAAGCAGACGGCAAAGACGGCATAGGCACGCTGCTGCTTACAAACAGCGCATACATCTCCGAAAAAGAGGGACGAAGAATAAAACTTGAAGATATAATTTTAGCAAACGACATTTAAGCAAATGCGCAAAATTATTTTTGGTATCCTTAAATCAGCGTTTCCCTATAAATAACATTTATTCGCATAGCAGCGAAAATACCGCCATATCGAAAAATATGACGGTATTTTTTTGTGCAATTTTTTCTCCGTTTTTTCAAAATGTCATTGTGCACTTTTACACCGTCAAACCGCCGTCAGGTCAAAAATAAAAACACGATAAACAAAGGGGATAGAAAGCCTTTTCTCGGATTGTGATACTCGGTGGCTCGAAACACGCTGAATAAGCGGTTTTTAGCAAAACCAAACCTCGATTACAAGCGTATGCAGAACGCTGTAATATATCGCCTGCCGTTACTGCAAAACGGCAGCGGAAAATATAGGAAAGGAGGATATAGGGCTATCAATCCCCTTTAAGATTGGTTGATTTGCAAATCATTGATTTTTTTAAAAATTTATAACGAAAAGGAGAA
>JAGAHK010000173.1 GCA_017627115.1 Bacillota bacterium
ACCAATTCCGTAAAGGTAAGAAAAAGCCGTACATTTATTTTGCAGATGATACTTGCAAACCACGATACACGCTGCTTTTACTGTGCAAGGTCGGGTGACTGTCTTTTGCAGGACCTTGCAACGGAATATGATATACCCATAACCAAATACGAACCGAAACAGACACCCGTAAAGCCCAAAACGGAAAATCCTTTTATGATGTATTACCCCGAACTTTGCATAAACTGTCAAAGGTGTATAAGCACCTGTGCAAAGGCGGCAGGAAACGGAGTGCTGAAAAGCGGTAAATTGGGTTCCAGAACCATAATAGAAACACCTTTCGGTGCGGATTGGAAACAGACCGACTGTGAACTGTGCGGAAACTGTGCGGCAAACTGTCCCACGGGTGCGCTTATAACCAAAAACCGCGCAAAATACCACCCGGGCAAGGTCAAAAAAGTGCTTACCACCTGTCCGCACTGTGCAACGGGCTGTCAGATGTATCTTATTGTCAAGGATAATGTGATAGTTGATGCCATACCCGCAGACGGGCCTTCAAATAAGGGGCTGTTATGTGTGAAGGGGCGGTTTGCATCTTTTAACTTTGTTCATTCGGGCGACCGCCTTAAAACTCCGCTTATCAAAAACAAGCAGACGGGCGAATTTGAAAAAGCAACATGGGACGAAGCCCTCGATCTTGTTGCAAAAAAGTTTATAAGCATAAAAAAAGAATACGGCAGCGATGCACTTGCGGGCTTTGCCTGTTCGCGTGCGCCCAATGAAGATTGTTATATGCTGCAAAAAATGGTTCGCTGCGCTTTCGGTACCAATAATGTGGATAACTGTGCAAGGGTGTGTCACTCTGCAACCGTGGCGGGACTTGCAATGACGCTCGGTTCGGGTGCGATGACCAATCCTGTACATGATATAACGAATAATGTCGATGTTATATTGCTTATAGGCTCAAACCCCGAAGAAGCACACCCCGTTATAGGTATGCAGATAAGGCAGGCAGCGGAAAAAGGCACAAGACTTATAGTTGCAGACCCGCGTGATATAGGGCTTGCCAAAAAAGCTGATGTTCATTTGAAGCTTAAACCCGGCACAAATGTTGCATTTTTAAACGGCATGATGAATGTTATCATAAACGAGGGTCTTGAAGATAAGGAATTTATTGAAAGCCGCACCGAGGGTTATGAGGAGATGAAAAAGATAGTTTCCGCATACACTCCGGAAAAGGTGGCGGAGATTTGTCATATAGACCCCGACCATCTGCGTGAAGCGGCAAGGATGTATGCCCGTGCGAAAAAAGCCCCGATAATCTATTGTCTCGGCGTTACCGAACATTCAACGGGTACCGAGGGTGTTATGTCGGTATCCAACCTCGCTATGCTTGTCGGAAAACTCGGCAGAGAGGGCTGCGGCGTAAATCCGCTGAGAGGTCAGAACAATGTTCAGGGTGCCTGTGATATGGGTGCAATGCCCGGTGATCTTCCGGGGTACCAGAAAATAGTCAAGCCCGAAGTGCGTGAAAAATTTGAAAAGGCATGGGGCGTGAAACTGAACGAAAAGCCCGGTGTTCATGCAACGGATGTTTTCGGCGCGGCAAAACGCAAGGAAATAAGGGGACTGTTTATCTTCGGTGAGGACCCTGTTGTTACCGATGCCGACAGACATCACGTTATAGACTCGCTTAAAAGCCTTGATATGCTTGTTGTGTCCGATCTGTTTATGACAGAAACGGCAAAACTTGCCGATGTGGTCCTTCCTGCGGTAAGCTATGCGGAAAAAGAGGGTACATTCACAAATACCGAAAGACGGGTGCAGCGTGTAAGAACAGCCGTAAAACTTGACGGTGAAATGCGTCCCGATACCGATATTTTTATCGACCTTATGAACAGAATGGGATATAAACAGCCTTATATCACACCGGAGGAGATAATGGACGAGATAGCATCGCTTACGCCGAGTTTCGGCGGCATAAGTTTCAAACGCCTTGACAGCGGCGAAAGTCTGCAATGGCCGTGTCCCGACAGTGAACATAAGGGAACGCCCATATTGCACAAGGGCAAATTTTCAAGAGGTTTGGGCTGGTTCTATCCTGCCGAATATATCGAAAGCGCAGAACTTCCCGACGAAGAATATCCATATATCCTTACGACCGGCAGGGTGCTTTATCACTACAATACAAGAGCAATGACGGGCAGAACGGGCGGTCTTAACGAAAAAATGGGACATTCGTTTATAGAGATGAATATCGAAGATGCTGCAAGGCTCGGAATAAAAGACGGGGAAAAAGTGAGGGTGACTTCAAGACGCGGCACACTTGAAACAACGGCAAACGTGGGCGAAAAAGTGTCCGTGGGTGAAAGCTGGATGCCGTTCCATTTTCCCGACGGCTATGCAAACATACTTACGAACGCCGCCTTGGATAAATACGCAAGAATACCCGAATACAAGGTCTGTGCGGTAAAAATAGAAAAAATATGATAATAAACAATAAATTTATAAAAAAACAAAGCGGTATATCAAAAACAGCTGTCAAGTACGGCTGTGACGGGACTGTCTCGGAAGTAAAAAGGCAGCTTCTTTCGGAACACAGGACAAATATATTTATCGGAAGTCATCTTGCGATGACCGTGGTATGTACTGCGGATATGCTTGTTGAGCTTGCTGTCGGCAGACTTATCAGCGAAGGGTTCATAGAAAGTGTTTCCGATATAGAGTATCTTTATGTTTGTGAAAGCGGCGGGAGAATAACGGTCATTCTGAATAAAAACACAGCTGTTTCGGCTGCTGTGTCCGAAACTTTGTCGTGCTGTTCCGATAACAGAATTTATTTTAACGGCAGTACGGAGTTTCGGCGGATAAAAAAAGTAAAGACCGACAAGGCTGAAATATTTAAAATTATTTCGGCGGCTGCCGAAGATACCGCGCTGCACAAAAGCACATCGGGCACTCACAGCTGCATACTTGCGGCAAACGGGGAGATGATATCTGTTTTTGAAGATATAGGCAGACACAATGCCCTTGATAAAGCGGTGGGATATATGTATCTTAACAATATACCGACGTCGGAAAGTGCTGTATATCTTACGGGAAGAATACCGATAGATATGGTAAGAAAGTGCATTGCGGCAAAAATACCGCTTGTGATAACAAAATCCGTTCCTACAAGTGAGGCGGTAGAAATGGCTGAAAAATACGGTATTACACTTGTATGCCGTGCATGGCCCGACAGCTTTGAAATATATACATAATACAGAAAGCCGAAACGGCATGAAAATTCAAAAGGGCGGAAGCAAAGC
>JAGAHK010000022.1 GCA_017627115.1 Bacillota bacterium
CCTTCAAGATTTTTTGTATATACTGTGCCGTTATCTGCCTTGAACGAATAATATGGTGTGCCGTCCTCTGTATACAGCACATTTGCAATGCGTTTTGTACAGAATTTATTTTCCGCAAGAGGAACTGACGGTATATCCTTACCCGTTTTATATCCTCCGTAAAGCACAAGTACCGCACCGATAAGAAAAAGAAGCGCTGCCGTTATCTTAAACCCGAATACTGCCTTATACCCGCTTATATCCCTGCCGTAAACACGCTGTTCGCTCTTGTAGAGCATAAAATCATCCCTGATATTGGAAACTATCATTGCCATTACCACAAGTGCGCAAAGAACAACACATACAAAAGCCACAAGGGTGTATGTGCTTACTTTCTGTGCCGTCTCGGGCGCGGACTCCATAAGCTGTGCGGCTGTAAGACCCGCAGTCGGTGAAATACCAAGGCTTTTTATCTCTTTAGCTGTCAAAACGCCGAAAGTTATGGCAAGCAGCGCAAAAAACGCAGCTATCCATTTTAAAAGTTTCATTTCTATACTCTCCCCTTTTTAATTTCTGTCAAGCACAAACAGCGCCATAGCTGCCGCAAACAAAACAGGCGACATAAACAGCGCTGCCGCCGCTATGATAACAAAAGCGCGCCATAGCATATCATCGGCAATATGAAAAAGATTATCGGGCGCAGAGTTGTTCGGATCACTGTAAAGATACCGCACTTTTATTTTATTGTTCTCTATCATATCTTTATCGTCTTCCGATATAAGCGCTTTATACTCGTTCACACCGTCCACGAAGGTATAATACGGTTTACCGTCCTGCTGATACTTTACAGTTGCGGTTATACTGCCGCAAAGCTTTTTATCAAGCAAAGGATATGTCGGTTTGAGAGTATCGAGCCGCTTATAGGCGCAGAATGAAAATATGCCGCCTACTGCTGCAAGTATTAACGCAATTGCAATAAATATCGACGATGTATTCTTTTTCTTTTTGGGACGGTATTCGTAAAGGCTTTCTATCTCCTTTTGTATACGCTGTTCGCGAAGCCTGTCCGATGCAAAAATAATGAATATTGCCAAAAGCATGAGCGCTGCGAG
Source organism: Bacillota bacterium (assembly GCA_017627115.1). Lineage (GTDB taxonomy): Bacteria > Bacillota > Clostridia > Lachnospirales > CAG-274 > RGIG4310. The sequence goes on from JAGAHK010000022.1 coordinate 1,092, forward strand.
CAGAATACAGCCGCCGGCGGCAAACAGAAGTGATCTTGCATCTCCCGCCGCCTTGATAACACGTATACACCTTGCCATTATAAACATTGCCGCAACCGATAAACATATCGTGCAGACTTTCAAAAACTTCATTTTATTTCAAAAGCTCCTTTAACCCAAAAGCTCCTTTGCTTTATCGACAGCCTGTTTTACCTGCTGTTTGTTGATAAGCATTTTCAGCTCACCGCCGCCTTTTACGGCTGCAAAGAAAGTTTCGTCATAGTTATAGAATACGACCTTGTCCTCACTGCCGTCAAGCAGGTGATAACATATTTCCGCCTGTGGTTCTCCCGTTGGCTCATATTCTTTAAGTGCGTCAAAAGTCAGTCCCACAAGCAGTTCATAATACGCCGTAAAAGCATCACTGTCCACAGCTTTTCCGTTTATGTATTCCTGCCTTTTATCTTTATAATTGCCGTTTTCCTCTGTCAGTGTTTTTCCGTCCTCTTCTTTAAACTCAACGGTATAATCCCCATAGACAGACTTTATTTCTATATCCGAAAGGGTATAACGATAATGCAGCGCAATAAACTTTTGTATAAAGTTTATTATGTCATAATCAAAAAACGGGGCGAGAGCATTTTCAGACATGGTATATACCCCTTTATTGCCGTAAGGCGTAACATAATAGCTTCCGCCGTCCTCCGTTTTTTTGCCCACACGCAAAGTCACGCTGTTTTCGGTATCTGCCATAGCTATTGTCATAGTCGGATCGTCAAGACCGTAATCGGCATACTTTTCATCGCCGAGTTCGACCATTTTATCGAGTTTGAACTTATCGTAATCGTAAAGAAGTCCCGATTCGATATTATAAGGGTAAACAAGCAGGTTTTCTATCGGGCTGTGCATAACAAGCGTTGCAAGACCGTTTTTATCACGGCTCTCTGCCGAGATCTTATTTTCCTTGTCAAAACTGACTTTCAGATCTTCCCTGCCCTTTTGCGTAACTTCCAGCATTGTAAGTGCGTTCGGATCAAGCTTATCAAGAGTAAGATCGGCAAGGTCGGTAACTTTCTGCATTATACGCTCACACGTTGCTTTATCGACAGTATATATCTCATTGCTGCCCTGTTTGTTTACATAATAATAGTTTTTATCGGGCGTTTCATTGCCTATAAAAAGTTCGGCTTCTTCATCTGCCGTTATGTAATGCACCACTGCCCCGCCCTGCGGCACATACCGTTCTTTCTCCGCAGGGTCATCAAACTCACCCACAAGGTTATCGGAACGGACATTTATAAGTGCATTGAACATAAGACTTACAAGTTCGGATTTAAGCAGAGTCATATCTGCATTGTCTATAACTATGCCTTCGTCTTTCACAAGAAAAGTAATATCATCACTTGTGCTGATATTCACGCTCTTTATCTCCTCGGGTTTATAAGTAACAACGCTGTACTTCGGCTCTGCCTGTTGAGCGAGAGTGTCGGTTTGTTCATCCTGTCTCTGCTCATTATTCTTTTTTGCACCTGCATATACTCCGAGCAGCACAACGACCGCCGCGGCAAGGCAGGCAAGTGTGATCAACTTTTTTTTCATTAAAAGCACCTCGTATCCGTTTTTATCCGTTATGTCTTCTTATGCAGACCACCGCACCGATAACAAGAAGCAAGCCGGGTATCACGCCCCATGCAAATATTTTTATCTTATTCACATCTGCGGCTGTTATGTTTTCAAGCTTTCCGTCCGCAAGGGATTTAGGCGCGATATATACGTTTTCTTCAGTGTCGTTGAGCCAATTAAGGCAGTTCACCAAAAAAGAAGCGTTTGCGCCGTTCACAGCGGAGTCTACATTTGCATCGAGCATATAAAGGCTGCCGCAGACGATAAGTTTTGTTGCGTGTGCCTTGTCTGTATAGGTCGAATCCGTAACGGCGGCAGCAATAGTAAATCTGCCTGTTTCGTCACCGTCCTCGGGGTTTGGTGACATATTGCCCTCACCTTTTATATAGGCGGTATCGGAAGTTGTAAGCACATCCTCTATTTCAAGGCCCTGCTTTTTAAGTTCAAGCACCTTAACGGCATTTGCACCGTATGCAAGCACCTTGTAACTGTTTGCTTTAAGGCTGTCGTTTATGGAATGAGCTGTCAAATGCGCAAACACTTCAAAAGGATAGCTGCGGTAGTTTTCCATATCGCTTTCCATAACATAGGTCTCACCAAGTTCAAGACCATAGCCGTTTATGATGCTTAAAAGCTTGGGATGATCGGCTTTTTTAAGGTCGCTCGCAACAAAGAGCAGACGTCCGTCATTTGTAAGATAATCTTTGACTTTCTGCACTTCCTCATCGGAATAATCGCGGTAGCTTGTTGTAATAAACAAAGCCGAGCAGTCCGACGGTATATCTTCTTTTATAAGGTCAAGAGTTTTTATCTCGTAATTTGCAAGTTCAGCCTGCTTTACAAAGCTTGAAAAAACCTGCGGTTCTATCTCGCCGTGACCCGTTACCGCATATACAACGGGCGTGCTTTCAAGCCCGACATAGTTTATTGCGCTTGTAACGCAGCTTTCCACGTTAAGTACACCTGACGTATCAAAGTATTCGCTGTAATCTATAACTCTGAATTTACTGCCGTTTGTTACGATAAGACTGTTGAGGTTTACCGTCTTATCCTCCGATGAATACTGCTTTGCAAACTCGGGATACAGATAAAGGTCCTTATTTTCAACAGTGATATGGCTGTCGCGGGCATATTGATCCAGCACCTTGCCTACACGGGTAACTATACTGTCGCTGTTGCCCGTTTTGAACATGGTATAAATGGTTATATCCTTATCGAGCCCCGAAAGCACCTCTTTTGTTTTGTCGCTGATACTGTAGGTTTCGGCGGAAGTCATATCTATTTTGTAGTCAAGCTCGCCTATAACAAGGTTGACCACAATAAGCAAAGCTATAAAAACAAGTGTGATAACGGTAGAAAACGCGCCGTATCTGATTTTTTTATCGGTAAATATATTCTTCATATCTTATTCTCCTTTAGCTCCAGCGTCTTTTTTCTATCACGTTTACGGTAAGGAAAAGGAAAACACCGCTGAATGTGATATAATACACTATATCCGAAATACCGAACACACCGAGATAAAAGTTTTCAAAGCGCGAAAGCACCGAGAGCCAGCCGAGGGCTTTTGTGATAAAGCCATCGAAAACCGTTGGCTTAACAGCATAAACGATGCCCGTTATAACTGCAAGTACGACCGCAAAAGCAGCGGATGCACTCATACTTTTTGTGCTTGTATATACCGTAACAGCAATAACGATGATGACCGCTGCAATGAATATAAGCGATGAAGCACGGGAAATAGGTGCATTTGCCGCAATGTTATCCATCATAAGCAGCAAAAACAATACACCGAAGGTAGCAGCAGCCGCAACTATCTGATTATCCGTAAGCACCGAAATAAATATACCCACGCTTATAAGACAGGCACCCATAAGAAAATAGCCGATAAAGCAGCAGACTGTCGCACTTGTGTCAACACTGCCATATCTGCTGAGCATAAACGGAAAAGCCGCGGTAATAAGTATCGCAAGCAGATACAGTGATGCTGCCGCAAGAAATTTACCTATAACTATGGAGTTTATGCTCACAGGCGACGTAAGCAGAAGCTGGTCTGTCTTCTGTCTGCTTTCTTCCGCAAACGAACGCATAGTCAAAACGGGTACAAGTATAAGGAACATGACCATTGTTGAAACAAGCACATCATTGTAATTTGTGCTTTGTGCCGCAAGGTTCTGCGCAACAAAGAAATA
>JAGAHK010000174.1 GCA_017627115.1 Bacillota bacterium
ACCGCGGTCAATGCCCACTACCTTACTGCCGTAGTCGCTTGCGGTGCGTACAACACTGCGGATAGCCGCATTCATGCCGGGCGCATCGCCGCCGCTGGTAAGAAGACCTATTTTTTTGATATTTGTTTCATTCATAAAAAACACTTCCTATATTAATTGGGTATGCTGTTGATAGTATACACATACTCTCTCTAATATATTAGTATAAAAAAATTTGGGGATAATGTCAATAAATAAATACAGGTTTGAGGAAAAATTTTTTTCGGGATATTTTGGGAAAGCTAAAACGGTGTTACAAAACAAAGTCAAAAGACAGCGTCTTTCATACAAGACTGTCATTGATTTTTATACTTGTAAAATCGTTGGGGTTATGCTATACTAACATTAAAGTACGTTTATGTGAGGAAAGTATATGAACAAATTGAGAGTTGCCGACCTTGACCTGCTTCTGGGCTATAAATACCCGACTATGCAAAAACAGGCGGCGGCGTACCTGTGTGATTTTGAAAAGCCGAATATCACCGTAAATATACCCGACGAGGAAATAGCACGGCTTGCGGCGGAAAATCCGCATCTTACACAAAACGATATCGAATATATCTTCACAGGTGCGGCTTTTTATGAAGCTTTGCTCAATTTCGGAGGTTTTATGCTCCATTCCTCGGGTGTTTGCGTGGATGGCTATGCCTATCTTTTTTCCGCCGATCCCGGGACGGGCAAATCCACACATACCGCACTCTGGCAAAAATATCTCGGTGAGGACAGGGCAATAATAATCAATGACGATAAGCCCGCTATACGCATTGCGGATGGTATTACTTACGTTTACGGTACGCCGTGGAGCGGCAAGACCGACAAAAACCTTAATATGCGTGTGCCTTTGGGAGCGATAGTTTTTCTGGAACGCTCAAAGCGGAATTTTATAAAACGCATAAGCGTGCGCGAGGCAATACCGCTTCTGATGAAGCAGACTTTCCGCCCGACCGAAAAAAAGGAAATGTGTCTGCTGCTTGACGTGCTCGACAAAGTGCTTGCGGAAACGCCGCTTTACCGCCTTGGCTGCGATATGAGCAGGGAAGCGGTGGAACTGAGTTACAATACAATTAAAATAATAAAATAGAAAAATAAATAAGAAAGGGTAAACAAAAATGAAGATAAAAGACGGATATTTATTAAGAACAGTAGCGGGAAGCAATATCGTTGTGCCGATAGGTGAGGGTGCGATAGATTTCAGCGGCGTTATCACGCTTAACGAAGTGGGCGCGTTTTTGTGGCGCGTGCTTGAAGACGGCGCTGACAAAGCGGCTTTACTTAAAAAACTCACCGATGAATATGAGGTTGACGATGCAACGGCTTCTGCCGATATTGACGCTTTTATTGCGCGTTTGCAGGAGGCTTCGCTTTTAGATGATTAAGGAAGTTAAGCTTTCCGAGCTTTATCCCGTTATGAAAGAAGTGCTTGAAAGCGGCGGCACTGCCAATTTTAATCCGCACGGCACAAGTATGCTGCCGATGCTGCACGATGACGGCGACAGGGTCACACTGAAAAAGCCCGAGGGCGAACTGAAAAAATACGATCTGCCGCTTTACATACGCGAGGACGGCAGTTTTGTGCTGCACCGTGTTGTCAGAAAGCCCGAAAACGGGGTCTATACCATGTGCGGCGATAATCAATGGGTACTTGAAAAGGGCATAAGGCATGAGCAGATAGTGGGCGTTGTGGTGGAGTTTGAGAGAAAAGGCAAAAAGATAAGCGCCGACAGTGCTTTATATAAGTTTTATGCAAGGACGTGGGTGGCAATAATGCCCCTGCGCCACCTGTGTATAGGAGGCGCACGTAAACTGTGGCGCATTATAAGGAGAAAATAAATGAATGTAAATAATGTAAGGCTTGATGCGGTAGCGGTGAAGCGCGAGCAGTACCCTGCGGACGGGCTGCCCGAAGTCGCTTTTGCGGGCAAGTCCAATGTGGGCAAAAGTTCGCTGATAAACTGTATGATAAACCGCAAGGCGCTGGCACGAACAAGTCAGAATCCAGGCAAGACCCGTACCATTAATTTTTATAATGTGGAAGAAAAACTGCTTTTTGTCGATCTGCCGGGTTACGGCTATGCAAAGGCGCCAAAGACCGAGCAGCAGAAGTGGGGCAAAATGATAGAGGGCTATCTTCTCAAACGTGAGGAACTGCGCGCGATAATCCTGCTTGTGGATATCAGGCATGAACCGGGGGAAAACGACCGTATGATGTATGACTGGCTCAAACACTACGGACACAATATCATTATAGTTGCGACAAAAAGCGATAAACTCAAAAGAAGTCAGCTGCCGAAGCACGTAAAAATGCTCTCAAATGCTTTCGGGCTTGAAAAAGAAGATATCTTGCTTCCGTTTTCGAGTGAGACAAAAAGCGGAAAAGATGAATTGTGGGAAATAATAGAGAGCATCTGCGGCATTGAGAACGAAAAAACGGAATAAAAAACAAAAAAACGACTCTCCTCCGATTGCATTGCAATGAGAGGACGGTCGTTTTTTACAGTCCGCAGATAAACATTTCATAGGCGTCCGCCCAATCCTCGATAGGATAGGTCGCGCCGCCGTTTGTGCTTTTGAGCATATTTCCCCAGAGCGTTTCGTTAAGTACAAGCAGATCTCCCAAATCAATAGGAAAACCGTATTCGCCTGCAATGCGGCAGAATTCCGCCATCGGCTCGTCTGCCTGTTGTGTCAAAAGCAGCTTTTTTCTTAATTCCTTATCCTGTGCTGCCGCTTCGTGCAGCTTTTCAAGCATTTCATTTATATCGTTCATTCTATCACCTGTTTTATTTTTTTATTTTTTTATAAAACAAAAAACACCCCGTCTTCCGAGGTGTTGAACAAGTGCCCGAGACCGGACTTGAACCGGTACGATGTCGCCATCGCAGGATTTTAAGTCCTGTGCGTCTGCCAATTCCGCCACTCGGGCATAAAAAATGGGAACAATAGGGCTCGAACCTATGACCCTCTGCTTGTAAGGCAGATGCTCTCCCAGCTGAGCTATGCTCCCACAAATGGCGACTCGGAAGGGGCTCGAACCCTCGACCTCTGGCGTGACAGGCCAGCGCTCTAACCAGCTGAGCTACCGAGCCATGTGTGCTTGCGACAATAGATAGTATACCCTATTTAAAGCAATTTGTCAACCCTTTTTTGAAAAT
>JAGAHK010000175.1 GCA_017627115.1 Bacillota bacterium
AAGCGTGAAGCCCCCCTCAAGACGAGATTTCCCATTCGAAAGAAGTAAGATTCCTTGTAGACGACGAGGTTGATAGGTCGAAGGTGTAAGCACGGTAACGTGTTCAGCTGATCGATACTAATAAATCGAGGGCTTGTCCAAAGAAAGCGTAGATTTTGCGAAGCAAAAATACGCGCAACGAAGTTTTTTTCAGAAATAGAAAAAAACGAGTAAGTTTGGATATGATATATATGTCAGATTGTTTTCAATATCAGTTTTGAGGTTATAAGTGAAAAATAGTTCAAAAGAAAATTTTTTGGGTTTTAAAAATTTTCTGACTTATCCGTTTTCACGTCTGCTGCGACGGAGAACAGAAAACACTTAATCAAACACTTCCGGTGGCGATGCGCTTGGGGGACACACCCGTTCCCATACCGAACACGACGGTTAAGACCCAAGCGGCCGATGATACTTGGCGGGAGACTGCCCGGGAAAGTAGGTGGCTGCCGGATCAAAATTTCAAAATCGCCGTATTTTGAAATTTTGGCGAGGTTTGCGACAGTTAATGGATTTTGAAAATCCATTGTCAACTCAAACAAATATATTTGCCGATGTGGCTCAATTGGCAGAGCAGCTGACTTGTAATCAGCAGGTTAACGGTTCGAGTCCGTTCATCGGCTTTATTGCTTTTACGGTGTATTGCCGTCGGGGCAGACGCAAAAATGTTTTTTACGTAGCTTGCTTAAATCGGGGCTGACGTAAAAAACAAATGTAGCTAAAAAAAGAAACCACACTTTTTTTATCTATGAATTAAATTTTGCTTTACGGTAGGTTGTTGCCGTCGGGGCAGACGCAAAATGGCAGAGGAAGATAAAAAAAGAAAAACCGCTTTTTTTATCTATGAATTAAATTTTGCTTTTATGGTCCTTTAGCTCAGTTGGTTAGAGCATCCGGCTCATAACCGGACGGTCCTGGGTTCGAGTCCCAGAGGGACCACTTTATACCATATTATATGGCTCGGTAGCTCAGCTGGTTAGAGCGCTGGCCTGTCACGCCAGAGGTCGAGGGTTCGAGCCCCTTCCGAGTCGCTCAAAGGAACTGTCGGAAATGACAGTTCTTTTTTTATGCAAACAATAACAAAAAAAAGCGGGTGCCGCAGAACATATGCGACACCCGCTTTGAGTTTTAATCTTTAATTTTATTTTTGGCAAAGGCGACAATTATCAGCTGTCTTGCCGCTACGTCCGCGGCGGTGATAAAAAAGTCAAGCACCGCATCAAGTGTCATTATAAGCGTAAGTGCGGAAACGGGCAGTCCGAAGCGCACTATAAGAAGTTGATACATTGCAAAAGCAATACCCGGCAGTGGCGGCATAAGAAAGCCTATCAAAGAACCTGCGATAAACAGGGATATAAGCCATATCATATTTACCTGTATGTGGTATGTCTCCGCGGAAAAAAGGAAAAGCGTGATAAGCGTGATACCGCTTGACGGAGCTGAGATAATGCTGCTTATAGGCAGTGCAAATGCAGCTGTTTTATCGTTTACGCGAAAATGCTTTGTCAGACACTCCATTGATTCGCCGTAAGCGGAGAACGTTGATGCAGTGGTAAAAGCCAGAAAAACAGACGGGAACATATAATGCAGCATTCGCCGTATCTTTATTTTGCATTGTAAAGAAACGCTTATATACAAAATGGAAAGCAGAATAGCCTCCAATACAAAGAAAACGAGTGCAGGTCTCCATAATTTGCAGAATGAGGCTATATCACCGTGCCATATTTCCTGTACGAGCAGAATAAAAACCACAACGGGTGAAAGACGGCAGATGTTCAAGAGTATTATGCCGACTGCTTTTTCTGTTTCGTTGATGAGTTTTATCATATTTGCAGCATGGTCGCCGAGTGAGAGCAGGGCAGCACCGAAAATGATGCCAAGGATGATCGCGTGAACAAAATTATATTCAATAAAAGGGCTTATAAAATCGTGTGGGATAAACTCAGAAAAGCCCGATATTATTTCGCCTATATTTGGCAGTTTTGCGCCCGTATTGCCGAAGTCAAGATGGAAAAACGGCAGGGTGAGCATAGCCAATGTAGAGGCAGCAAGCATGGTAAGCTGACTTCTTATTATGAGCCTTTTCCACTCGTATTTGAGCACTCTGATGCTGTTCATGCTGCATATGCCCGAGGCTGAAAACAAAAACACGGCGAATACGGCGGTAGCCTGAATAAGCGACATGATAATATCGAATATGGGTGACAGCACCTGTTCGTCAATATAGTCGCAGTGCTGCGGAAACAGATTTTTTCCTGCTATGCCGAAGAGTATGCCTAAAAACATTGCCACAAAAACCGCAGAGGTGGTTCCGGCTGCTTTTTGAGACGGGCTTATTGTTACCCTGCACATACCTGATTTGCGTATCAGCTCGGGCATTATGCCCAGTTCTGCGAGGATAGTGCCCTCACTGAATATATTTTTTTCGGTTGGGTCGAAATCGTCGTTTGGATCTTTATAAATTATTTCGTAATATACACCTCTCAGATTTGAGTTTTTAACAATGCTGCAATACATATCCGTACCGTAATGATCGCGGAGTTTGATCAGTATTTCTTCTGCGGCAAGTCTCATTCTGACGGCGTTTCTCTTGTTTTCACCTGCTTTGATCAGACATTCCCATAATGTTTCCGAGGCTTTGTCTATATTTTCGCTTTTCAGATCAAAGCCGGTTATTTCTTTCAGCATTACATCACCATTTCCTTTATAAGCTTCAACACCTGCATATCGGTCGTGGCAAGGCTGAACTGTCCCTGCACCCTTTTGGCGGAATTAGCTATCTCCGCAAGGTGAGCGTCAAGTGCCTGCTTATAGCGTTTGAGAGCGGGTTTGTCGAGGGTCACGGGCATCGTGCCCTTATTTTCGCAGTCTTCAAGTGTTACTTCTTCGCCGTTTTCGGGCGACATTTCGGTCTTATCAAGCAGGGTGACTGCGTATAGTTTTTGCTTTTTGTATGCAAGCAGTTTAAAAAGCTCTGTTTTATTGTCTTGTGTGAAAAAATCCGATATAAGTATGCAGCTGCCCTGCTTTAAAGGCAGAACTTTTATCTGCTCGGTGAGGCTGCTTTCACCGCTAAATTCAACATTTTCAAGGTAATCGACCACCTGGTTTATCCTGCTTGGGGATGTAAGGTCGGTAAGCGGCGTTAAACCCGGGGCGTAAATATTTACCCTGTCCATATTAAGCATAAACATATAGCAAAGACAGGCAGAAAGAAGTTTTGCGGTAATGCCTTTATCACCGAAGCCCATTGAGCCGCTTGTGTCGATTATGATATTCACATTTGCCTGACGTTCTTCCATAAAAAGCTTGATTATAAGCTTGTCAAGCCTGCCGTAGCTTTTCCAGTCTATGTTTTTGATGCTGTCGCCCGTTACGTAGTTTCTGAAATCGGAGAACTCCACGCTCTGACCTTTTGCGCGTGATTTGCGCCTGCCGCCGGCGGTGGTGGCTTCGGTGCGCAGCTGTAGAGTAATTCGCTTTATCTGCGACATATATTCCGATGTAAATGCTTCTCTTAAAGTCATGGTTTTCCTCTTTAAAATAATAGGGTACGTGGAAGCTGTTTTCTTCCGCGTACCCCATAAAAGTAGTCGATATTGGAACTCTTTGGAAAACACCGCCTGATAGGATGCTGAAGCTGGAGTATTCTTTTTTCGGTCGGTGTTTTGTCAAATCTTACTTTACGTTTGTAACTTTTATACCCGAGCCGTCAACAAGGTCTTTTGTGTTGGCGTCGATGATAACTTCGCTGCCCGATGCTGCGCCCGACTTTATCTCGCTGCTTATATTGCCGCGGTGTGCAAGTTCAACGGGAACTTCCTTTGCCTTGCCGTTGTCGTTTATAAACATATGATAAACATCGTCTTTTTTGTAAAGTGCGCTGTTGGGCACTGTAAGTGCATTATCGGAGCTGTAGGTAGTGAACTGTGCTTCAAGTTCGTAACCGTCTTTCAGTGCCGCCGCATCATCAAGAGCGATAACGATCTTGACACGGTATTCATCGTTGCCGAGAGCAGATGTGGTCTTTTCGGCATAATTGTATATTTCGGCTATACTGCCTGTATACTCGGCAGAATCGCTTTTGAGCTTATGAGTAAGCTTTACGGGGTCGCCCGTTTTAAGATAAGGCTCCTCGTTTGTAAGCACATCGGCTTCCGCCCTTAATGTGCTGTCGGGCTTGATAACGGCAAGTATGCCGCCTTCTTCGATGCGGTTGATCTTTTCGGCTGGAAGATCGGAGATCACGCCGTCTGCCTGTGCCTTTACGGTGCATCTGCTTATCTTGTCGTTTATTTGGTCTATGCGTGTCTGCTTTTCTGCAATCTGTGAGTTTACCTCATTTTCGGCTGCCGAGATATTATCGTTTGCAAGCTGTGATTCAAGTGAATTTCGCTTTGCATATATACTGTCAAGCTGAATATCGAAATCCTCCTGAATGGATTTATAATAGTCCGAATTTTCTGTGCTTTCGCTTTGTGCGCGTGCAAAAGCGTCATCATATTTTTGCACTGCCGAGCTGTGGTTGCTGTATGCGGTATCATAGCTGTTCTGCGCTTCGTCAAGCTCTGTTTTGGTTATAACACCTGCGGTGAAAAGCTGTTTCTTTTTCTCAAGCTCGTTTTTGTTGTAGTCAAGGTCGGTCTTTGCGGCATCAACCGCTGTTTTAAGTACATCAAGATAGGTCTGCGGCGAAACTTCCATTGTCTTTTCGTATTTTTTCTGCTTGCGTGCGTTCTCTATCTTTTCAAGCTCTACATCAAGCTCGTTTATGCTGTTTTTGATGTCTTTTTTGTCGTAGCCGTCCTTCTGCTTTGTCTGGTTAAGACCTGCACGAAGCGTGTCTATCTCGTCCTGAACGGTCTGACGCTCAAATTCAAGGTCTTTGCTGCTGATAACGGCAATAACATCGCCTTTCTTTACGGTCTGGTTTTTATGTACCATAACGCTTAATATCTGACCCGCATTCTCGCTGACACAGTTTATGCTGTCTCCGCTTTTTACATATGCTTTTTCTGTGAAACTGTCGGTATAAGCCGTGGGTTCAAGCGTTAAACAGCGCACCTCTATATCCTCGCTCATATACCAGTAAATACCGTAACCAACGCCGCCTATTACAGCTGCAATGACTGCAAATTTTAAAATTTTGGCAAATCTTTTCAAGTCATTACTCCCTTTCTTTAAGAACATCTGTAAGTTCTATATTAAATACATCCTTTATTATCAATGCTATGGATACCAATGTTGTTGCCGTGCAGATGATAAGCGCAAGTGCGCCCATGATCGGCATAACACGTACTTTTATGGTCTCGGTTTCGCTGCCTGCCGCAAATTCAATGACCTTGCACCATATGGCTATCCACGGTATACCTATCAGGATACCGACAATAAAGTTTATTATCTGTTCAAAAATTATTATCTCGCTTATTTCGGCACGGTTCATACCAAGCACCATAAGCGTACCGAATTCGGTCTTGCGCTCGCGTATGCTTATGCCCATTATATTGTATATCATAAGTATACCCGCGATAGTTGCAAAAGCAGCCAAGAAATTCATGACAAGCACGATCGTGCCCATCATTGTCCTGTAGCCCGATTTCTGGTCGGTCTCAAGGAACATAAAGCTTATGTTGCGCAGTTTGCTTATCTGCGTTTTTATGCTTTCTATCTTGCCTTCATCGGCTTTTATCAAAAACAGGTTCACACGGCTTTTTACGGGGAAAAACCTCTCTATACCTGCGCTGTTTATATAACTGTATATGCCCGAGGTGTCGTCGAGTATCTCAACAACGGGTATCTTTACGGGCGTATTGGGGTAGGTGAGGTCGCTGCATTCAAGCGTTACCGTGTCACCTGCCTGTACTTTAAGCTTTTTCGCAAGATGGTGGCTCATGATCAGTCCGTCATCACGCGGCTCGTAGAAGTTGTAGTCTCTGTCCATTATGCGCTGAACTCTTGAATTGTTGTTAAGAACCATCAAGGGTGCGTATTCATAATGGTTTGCTGCCGTCATTGTTGTGGAATAGCTTGTAAGGGCTTCGGCATACTGTACATCTTGAAGACCGCGCAGTATGTCTTCCGCATCGGAACGGTCAATTAACTCTGTAAGTTTAACTTTTACGTCATAGTTTTCTATCTTGCCGAAATGGTCTTCGACTATTTGGTCAACGAGCAGGTTATATGAGCCGAAAGCCGATATACAACCGAAAGGAAAGGCGATAGCCACGGCTATTATAAGGCTTCTGGTCCTGTTTCGCATCATTGATGTAAGACCTATTTTCTGCCTTGTGTTCAGCAGTTTGCTTATAAATAACGGTATTTTGAAACTGCCGCCTTTAGGCGCTGCGGCACGCATACTTTCTGCGGGATTTATTTTCATAACGCCCGCAACACCCAAAAATACGGAGATTATTGCGGTAGCAAGCGAGATGATAACGCTTGTTATGCAGCTTTTCAGATGTGGTGTGTACTCAAGATCGGGAAGATTGAAGTAGATCGCATCATCAACATAAAGGAAGTCGGCAAAAAGCTGCGCGGGGTAAAGAAAGATAATTCCGCCCAGAATACCTATAACAAATGCCTGCTTCATATACTGGGTCAGTATTTCCGCATTGCTTGCGCCAAAAGCTTTCATCGTTCCTATAAGTATCCTGTCTTTGTCTATCATCTTTTTAAGGATGATATAGAGCATAAATACCGTTACCGCCATAAAGATGGTGGGGATAATGGCAACTATCAGATCGTACACATTTATCTCTTCGGTGATGCCGTCGTAGCTTGACTGGTCTTCCTTTTTGGTGATAGACACAACGTAATAGGGCTTTAACATTTGCTCTATACTGTATTTTACATCGGAATATTCCGTGCCTTCTTCAAGCGTGATGCCAATATGGTTTACAACGCTTTTCTCACCGAGCAGCTTTTCAAGACCGTCCGTGCTCATTGCGGCAACATCGTAAACCGAACTGTCCTGCGACATCGCCGATTCATCGGCTGTGCTGTCCATATATTCGGATGCATAACAGTAACCGCGGCAGGTAAGGGTTTTTGTCTTGTTTGCGGCGATGACTGTTATTTCGTCATTTATCTGTATGTTGTAGATATCGCACATCTTTTTGCTGATATAAATATCCGTGTCCCCTACGTTTTCGGGTGCGGGGACAAGCTGCAGCAGATTAAGCGTATCATCGGGGCTGTATGCAAGCGCGTGTATCGTGATGACCTTTGATTCACCGTCACGCAGCAGACGCATATTGCCCTCAAGCCTGCCGAATGTCTCGTCGATACCTTTTATATCCTTTAGAATATCGACTTTTTGCTTCGGCATGGACGTTACCTCAACAAAAACATCGGCAAACCTTGTGTCGGTAAAATAGGCATTGGCCTTTTCTTCAAGCGCAAGCCTGAAATCCGCCATTGAGGTGAATACAAGTGCGCCCATGGCTATGATAAGCACTGCACCTATGTATGATATTATATTCTGCGATATCGTGCGAAGTATATTTTTAAAAAATCTTCTCATTTACCATTCGACCTCTTCGGGTGTGAGCGGCTTTTCGTTCACGACCACCTTTTCTATATGTCCGTCGCGGAAATAGAACACCTTGTCGGCGACCAGTGCGATATTTGCGTTGTGGGTTACAACGATAACTGTCTTGTTGTATTTTTTGTTGAAGTCAAGCAGAAGTTCCAGAACATCAACACCCGTCTTTGTATCAAGCGCACCCGTAGGTTCGTCACAAAGCAGCAGATCGGGGTTTTTGCAAAGAGCACGCGCTATCGCAACACGCTGCTGCTGTCCGCCCGACATCTTTGACGGGAACTGGTCGATACGTTCCGCAAGCCCGACGGCGTTTATAAGCTCGCGCGGGTCAAGCGCATTGTCCGTCAGCTCCGCCGCAAGCTCCACATTTTCTATTGCCGTAAGGTTTGGCATAAGGTTGTAAAACTGGAAAACAAAGCCTATATATTTGCGCCTGTAGTCCGTAAGTCCGCTTTTGTTAAGCTTATGCACCTCTACATCGTTGTAAAACAGTTTTCCGTCCGTTATCGTTTCTATACCGCCGATAATGTTGAGCATGGTACTTTTGCCCGAACCCGAAGGACCGAGTACAACAACGAATTCGCCCTCGTTTATGGTAAAATCAACACCTCGCAGTGCGTTTACCACAACTTCACCGCTTATGAATTTTTTGATAAGGCCTTCCGCCCGCAATATTTCTTTCATAATTCTACCATCCGTTCGTGTAATTACTTTTTTTCAATATATCACATTTTTGAACAAAAATCAAGTTATTTAAGCCCATAAGCTTGATTTTTTGCAGTTGTTATTATATAATCAATTTTAGTGGATAATTTACCAAACTTTGGTTATGAGTTATGGCGTGACACGCCAAAGGCGTGTACAGCCTACAGAGGATGAGCCTGTACGCTATGTTGCCTCGGCTAAAGCCGAGTGCAATCCCCGAAGGGGATCGGGTTTGCTTTAGCAAATCCCGACTAAGTCGCGCGTTTCGGC
>JAGAHK010000176.1 GCA_017627115.1 Bacillota bacterium
CCGCAGGCTTTAATCCGCAGGCGGAAACCGCGTTTTCGCCGAGGAGCAGACGAAGTCTGCATACTCTACAGACTTGCAAGTGTATCTTTGATGCACGCAGACAAGTCTGCTAATTGGCAAAAAACCCGTTTTTTGCCAGAGGGTGGAGCTTAATGCGACACCCCCTTATATTATTTTTATATCATTTAAAATAAAATGTTTATTTCACCACTTCCGAGAACACCTTTCCTATGCTCTCGTGTATGGCAATGGCTGCAAGGTGGTCATAGGCGGTCTCACCCTTATTTATCAGCACAAGCTTATTGCCCCTGTAAGCGCTGACCAGACTTGCGGCAGGGTACACAACAAGCGAAGTGCCTCCCACTATAAGCACATCTGCCTCCGATATTACCTTATATGCCTTGTTCCAGACCGCATTGTCAAGCGGTTCCTCATAAAGCACCACATCGGGCTTGATGATGCCGCCGCATTTTTTACAGTGCGGTACAGGCTCGTCAAGATCCGTTATATCTTGGAGCGAATAGAACTCTCCGCAGTCCATACAGTAGTTGCGGTATACCGAACCGTGCAGTTCAAGCACGTTTTTCGAGCCTGCAAGCTGATGCAGGTTGTCGATATTCTGCGTTACCACGGCTTTGAGCTTGCCCATCTCCTCCAGCTTCGCAAGCGCGAAATGCGCAACATTCGGCTTTGCATCGGGATAGATAAGATTATTGAAGTAATAATCGTAAAAAGTCTCGGTGTCGTTCATAAAAAAGCTGTGGCTTATCATTTCCTCGGGCGACATGCCGTACTTTATCTTTGCATTGTACAAGCCGTCCGCACTGCGGAAATCGGGTATATTGCTCTCGGTGGAAACACCTGCGCCGCCGAGAAAAACAATATTATCGCTTTTGTCAATTATCTCTTTAAGCTGTTCGTACATCAGGCATTCCTCTCTTTCTTTAATTTATCCAAAAACCTTGCTATGCGCTCGAGTGCTTTTTTGATATCTTCAACGGAATATGCGTATGAGCAGCGTATAAAGCCCTCACCGCAGTCGCCAAGCGCATTTCCGGGCACAACAGCGACCTTTTCCTCAAACAGCAGTCTGCGGCAGAACTCCTCCGAAGAAAGCCCCGTGGACTTTATGCAGGGGAAGAGGTAGAACGCGCCCAGAGCCTCGAAACAGTCAAGCCCCATATCAAGGAAGCCCTGCCGCATAACACGGCGGCGCATATCGTACTGTTTGCGCATTTTTTCGACCTCGCCCTCACAGCTGCGCAGACCCTCTATCGCCGCACGCTGACTAATTGTGGGCGCACACATGATAACATACTGATGCACCTTTGTCATCTGCTTGATTATCGGCGCAGGACCCAGAGCATAGCCGAGTCTCCAGCCCGTCATCGCAAACGATTTTGAAAAACCGCTCGCTATTATCACCTTATCTTTAAGCTCGGGGAACTGCGCAGGCGAACAATGCGGTTTTCCCGTATATGTAAGCTCCGCATATATCTCATCGCTTATTATAAGTATATCCTTGTCTTTCAGTGCCTCGGCTATCTTCGCCCAATCCTCGTACTCCATAACGGCACCGGTCGGGTTGTTGGGATAACAGCAAATAAGCGCCTTTGTCTTATCGGTTATCTTATCGAGAAGATCCTCGGGGCGCAGGCGAAAATCGTTCTCCGCCTTTGTATTCACCACAACGGGGATACCGCCCGCAAGCGTAACACAGGGCTTATAGCACACATAAGACGGCTCCACCACAAGCACCTCGTCCCCGGGTGCCACAATTGTACGCATAGCCGCATCAACAGCCTCGCTGCCGCCCACCGTGACAAGAGTTTCTTCTTTGGGCGAATATTCAACACCTATAAGGCGCTTTGTATAATTGCATATCTCCTTGCGCAGCTCCAACAGACCTGCGTTTGAGGTATATACCGTGCGGCCCTTTTCAAGCGTGTAAATAGCACGTTCGCGTATAGCCCACGGCGTATCGAAATCGGGCTCGCCCACACCGAGCGAAACAACGCCCTCCATCTCGTTTGCCACATCAAAAAATTTTCTTATACCCGAAAACGGCATATCCAGCACGCTCGGGTTTACATAATCTTCGGGTCTTTTCATGGCGAAACTATCATCCTTTCATCGGTCTCGTCGGGTCTGTCAAAAATAATGCCGTGCTCCTTGTAGCGTTTAAGCACAAAATGCGTTGCCGTGCTCAGAACGCTGTCAAGCGCCGCAAGCTTTGTGGAGATGAAAAGCGAAACATCTCTCAGACTTTTGCCCTCTATCATGACCAGAATATCGTAGCCGCCCGACATAAGGAAAACGCTCTTTACCTCGGGGAAGCCGTAAATACGCCTTGCAATATGCTCAAAACCCATATCGCGCTTCGGCGTTACCTTAACTTCGATTATTGCGGTAACAAGATCGTCCCTTACGCTTTCCCAATTGATAAGGGTGGAATAACCGCAGATGACCTTGTCCGCTTCCATTTCCGCTATCGCCGCCGCGACATCTTCCGCAGGCTTGCCAAGCATAAGCGCAATATCGTCAACCGTTTTTCTGCTGTCGTTTTCAAGAATTTCAAGTATGTCTTTTTTCAAAATAAACACCCC
>JAGAHK010000023.1 GCA_017627115.1 Bacillota bacterium
ATTTCGGTGCGTTTATTCTTTTTTTATGATATACTTTCTATTATACAAGAGTTCAAAGGGGTAAAATATGAGCAAAAAATATACAGATCAAGAGATAAAAATAACCGATCTGGAATTTCCCAACAAGGGCACGGGCTTATGGGAGGGAAACAAAGTGACGGTGAAAAATACGATACCCGGGCAGATCGTGCTTGCGGATGTGAAGAAAAAACGCCGCCAAGTCGAGGGCAGACTGAAAGCGGTGCTGCAAAAGGCGGATTACGAGACAGAGCCTTCCTGTCCTGCTTTCGGCAGCTGCGGCGGCTGTACATATCTTAATTTAAGCTATGAAAAACAGCTTGAACTGAAACAAAAGACAGTGAAAGACCTGCTTGATAACGCAGGTGTGGAATACGGCGTATTTCTGCCCGTAAAACCGAGCCCGATAAGCGAGGGCTACCGCAATAAAATGGAATTCAGCTTCGGCGACAACGGCGAGGGCGGAGAACTCTGCCTCGGTATGCGCAAGCGCGAGAGTTTTTATGAGGTGGTCAATGCCGACAAGTGCCGCATAGTTCACGCAGATGTGTGCAAGGTGCTGAAATTCACACTTGACTATCTGCGCGGTACGGATGAACGGTTTTATCACAAAACACGCCATACGGGCACGCTGCGGCATCTGCTTGTGCGCCGCGCGTATTTCACGGGCGAAATATCGGTAAATCTTGTCACAACATCGGAATTTCCTCCGAGCTTGAGGCGTGGGTAAAAGGTCTGCTTAAACTGCCGCTTGAAGGCAGCATAAAGGGCATTGCGCATATCATAAACGACGGTGTTGCCGATATAGTGAAAGCGGACGAAATAAAACAGCTTTACGGCGAAAATTATTTCAGCGAAAAACTGCTCGGTCTTGAATTTAAAATATCGACTTTCTCGTTTTTCCAAACGAATTCCGCAGGTGCGGAGGTGCTTTATTCGACCGTGCGCGACTTCGCAGGCAGCGGCGAAAACAAGATAATTTTCGACCTCTACTGCGGTACGGGTACAATAACACAGATAATGAGCAAAAACGCAAAAAAAGTTTACGGCATAGAGATAGTTGAGGAAGCCGTGGAAGCCGCAAAACAGAATGCAAAGCTCAACGGGATAGAAAACTGTGAGTTTATCGCAGGCGATGTGCTGAATATGGTCGATGAACTCGGCGACAGACCCGACCTTATCATCCTTGACCCTCCTCGCGAGGGTATAAATCCGAAAGCGATAAGAAAAATAATCGACTTCGGCGCACCGAAACTTGTATATATCAGCTGTAAAGCAAGCTCCCTCTCAAAAGATCTGCTTGTTTTTGCGGAACACGGCTATAAAGTTGAAAAAGTGCAGTGTGTAGATATGTTCCCCGGCAGCTTTCATATAGAAACAGTCTGCCTTTTGGCGAAATATCCACAGGAAACACCCCGATAAACGATTTTTCAAACAGGAGATTTCAAACAGGAGATTTCAAACAGGAAAATACTATGAAAAAAACAAAAAACTTTTTCCGCGCGGCAGCGGCATTCGGCATGGCTTTTGTGCTTGCTGCGTGTTCGGGGACTGTCGAAAGCGAACGTCCGGGCGAAGGTAAATGGCGCAACTCGGACATAACAGGCAGCGTTTCGGAAAATGAGACCGTAAGATTGCAGGATGATTTTGCGGCGGCTGCCAATAAAGAGTTTATAGTTAACGCAAAGTCGGGTGACAGTTCTTTCAGCAGGAACTTTATGAATTTGCTGGAAAAAGAGAAAACGCTTATAAACTCTTTATCCTATGACGGAGAAGAGGGCGAACTGAAAAAATACGTCGAGCTTGCGGCGGATTGGGATGCACGCAACAAAAACGGCGCAGAACCGCTGCGCAAGTACATAGAGGTGATAGAAAACATCTCCTCTCTTGATGAACTGACAGCGTATCAATGCAGCGAGGAGGACGACCCCTTCGCTTTAGGTCTTATTATGCCTGTAAGATTCAGTCAGGATTCTTCGAGTACCCGTGACTTCTGCCTTGAAATAGGTATGCCGGATCTGAGCCTTGAGAAAACCGATGATTATTTTACGCTTTCTCCACAAGGATACGAAAAAAAGAAATATATATGCGGTTTTACCGAGTATGTGCTTGGCAGGCTCGGATATGACGACCGCAGGATACAGACGATTTTAAACCGCAGTTTCCGCTTTGAGAGAAAACTTGCTGCCTGTGATAACAAAATCACACGTTACGATCAGAACAATGATACTATGATTTTTGATTATGACAGCTGTATAGAAAAGGCAGGCAATTATCCGCTGAAAGAAATATTTGAAGCGCGCGGTATACCCAAAGACGTAAGGCTTTGTATGAATACACACAGTATAAAAAAGCTGCTGCCGCTGTACTCGGAAAAAAATCTTGAGGATATAAAGGCAATGCTTATTGTGCATACCGTGATGAAAGGCGGACATTTTCTTGACCGTGAAGCCTATGACAAAGAAATGGAAATGCAGGTAAGTAAGCTGGCGGAAACAGATGAAACGCAAGCCGACTTTTTCGGGGATGATATAGAGGGACGTATACTGTATGGTGATTATATCGCCCAAAGCGAATGCCGATTTATATTGGACAAGCTTTATGTGGAAAAAAACATTGATAAAAGCACTGTTGAGGATGTTGAAAAGCTTACCGATGATATAATAAACGAATTCCGTGTGCTTTTTGATGACGAGGAGTGGCTTTCGGATGAGGGCAGGAAAGCCTGCCTTGAAAAGCTGGATAATATACAGCCCCATGTTATAGTGCCCGATTTTGATTTGTTTGACTTTTCGGGGCTGAACATAACTTCCGCAAAAGACGGCGGCACATTTTTTGATGCGCAGCTTGATTCGGAAAGGTATGGGAAAAAGCTGATATATAAACTGTGTTCACAGCCTTATGACAGAAGCAAATGGTACCCCACGGGAATGAGTACTACAGAAATCAATGCTTTATATATCCCGGCAGAAAACGCTATATATATTATGGCAGGTGTAGCCGAAGCACCGATATATTCGCCCGATATGTCGTATGAGCAGAAACTTGCGGGTCTTGGCACAATAATCGGGCATGAAATAACACACGCTTTTGACAGCACGGGCGCGCGTTATGACAAAAACGGTGCAGAAAACAAATGGCTGCCGATGATGGATGAATTGCAGTTTTCCGACCGTGCCACAAAGGTCTCGGAATACTACAGTACGATACGTCCTTTCCCGAACGGTTCGGATTATGAAGGTACACAGGTATCGGGAGAAGCAACTGCGGATATGGGCGGTCTGAAGGTGACTCTTTCCATAGCATCAAAGCAAAAAGATTTTGACTATGACAAATATTTCAGACAGTATGCAAAGCTTTGGAGTAATTCGGTGTCGGAGGACAGAGGACGTGAATTATTTAAAACAGATCCGCATCCGCTCTGTTATCTGCGCATAAATGTCGGTTTGCAGCAGTTTGAGGAGTTTTATGATACTTACGGAATACAGGAAGAAGACGGTATGTACCTGGCCGAAGAAAAACGCATTGCGGTCTGGTAAACGGAGAAAAGTGATATGAACGATGATCGACCCGTTATCAAAATGGATAACATTGTAAAAAAATATGGCAGCCATGAGGTATTGAAAGGTGTTTCGCTTACTGTGAATAAAGGCGATATTTACGGTCTTATCGGCAAAAACGGCGCAGGCAAGACGACTATTTTCAAAATACTTCTCGGTCTGTCGGAAAGCAGCGGCGGCGAGATCTCCATTTTAGGCTCGTCCACCCCTAAAGAACACGAACGCAGCCGTAAAAACATCGGCTTTTTTGTGGGTCACAGCTTTTACCCCTATCTTACGTCCGTTGAAAACCTGCGCTATTTTGCAACGGTAAAGGGAATACCTGCAAAGGAGCAGAAAAAAGAGATAGACAGGGTACTTGAAATAGTTGACCTTAAAGGCGTGAAAAAGCCTGCAAGCAAATTCTCACTTGGTATGAAACAGCGTCTCGGCATAGCAAATGCTATTCTCGGGAACCCCGAGATACTCATACTTGACGAGCCTACAAACGGTCTCGATCCGCAGGGCATTGCCGATATAAGGCATATGGTAAGGCGCTGTAACGAGGAGTTCGGTATGACGGTGATAGTTTCTTCACATATCCTCGGTGAGCTTGAACATACGGCAGAGCGCTTCGGTATAGTCAACGAGGGTATAGTGGTCAGCGAAATAACGCAGGATGACCTTAAAGAAAAAGAAAAAGTGATAGAAATAGCCGTTGACGATCTTGAAAAGGCAAAACAGCTTCTTGCGGACGGCGGAGTTAAAGTACTGCGTGAAGTACAGGAAAAATCAAGCCTTGAGGACTTCTATTTCCGCCTTATCGGAGGTGGCGGCAAATGAGCGCACTTATAAAAGCGGATACGCGGCGCATTTTCAGGAAAAAAGGCTTTTGGATAATTATGTTCTTTATGTTGTTTTTTCAGTTTTTTGATGCGTTTATAATAACCGATGAATCTGCCGAAAAGATAATGAATGATGCACAGAGAAATCTGGGTATGGGTCATCTTCTTATCGTAACTGTGTTTGTTTTTTTGAGCGTTATTGCAGATGACAGAAAAAGCAGCATTTTTGAGGCAAATATTGCAATAGGTCTGAGCAGAACAAAACTGCTGCTTGCCAAAACATCGGAGTTTGCGCTGGTGATGACATTATTCTATTTTTTAATGACATCCTTCAGGCTTTTGTGGTACAAGCTTTGTTCGGTGCCGCTTTCAAACCGCCAGCTCGGTCTTATAGCCATATATGCGGCCTTTGCCGTTGCCCACGGCATTATCTGCCTTATGGCGGCAACGCTTGCGGATATTGCACTTGACAGTACTGCAGCAGGCATTATCACGCTTGTTATAATGCTGATTTTATTGTCATTGGTACTTAAAACGGTGGAAACAATATATAAAATAAATCTGTACAATTATATTCCCGGCGGACTTCTGGATGCTGCTTATGCAAATGCGGCTGTGGGCATATTCCCGTGGCAGCTTATACCCACGGCGCTTTACGGCATTGCTGCTTTTGCTGCGACTTCCGCCTTATTCAATAAAAAGGAGCTTCAGTTATGATAGGTCTGATAAGAGCGGATCTGCGAAGACTACTCGGCAAAAAGAGCTTTTTGCTTGTGCTGCTCATCACTGCGGTGATAGCGGTGATAACAATTTTGGTTGAAAAAAAGGATTTTTATAACGGACTTGTATTTGCAATGAACCGAAGGGCAGACGTGACGGGATTTATTGTTCTTGTCGTGGGCATTACATCGTTTTTAGGCATATATGCGGACGAGTTTTCCGCAAAATCTTTTCAGGCGGTTATCGGCCGCGGTATACCGCGCAATAAGATAGTTCTGGTCAAGCTGATAGACTGCACTGTTATGACGGGCTTGGTGTTTTTCTTCTTTTGGGCTTTGTTTTGCGTGTTCGGGCTTATAAGGGGCGTAAAAATGAGTGCAGACGAGGTTAAGATACTTGCGGTATCCTGTATCTGCGCCGCTTACATAGTTATCTGTACAACGCCGCTTGCCGCTGTTTTTATGTTTGCAACGGAAAACAAGGCGCTGTCGGTATTTATAGAACTGCTGCTGTTGGTCATTATCCCGATGATATTTTTCTTTATTAACGATCTGCCGTTTGTTTATAACAACCGTTTAACATCGTATTATATAACGGGCTTTGCGGATGGTTTTTATTCGGATATGATGCTTTTCGGCGGCGGTTTGGGCAGATTGCTTCTCGGTGCTGTGATATACCTCGGCATTGCTTATGTGCTGACAACGCTGATATTCACCAAAAAAGAACTTGAATTGTGATATATTTTGAAGAGGTGCTGTATGATATTAGACGAAAAATACGAAAAACTTAAAGAGTATCTGAAATCTCTCGGCTCGGTCGCCGTAGCCTTTTCGGGCGGTGTGGATTCGACATTTCTGTTAAAGACTGCACATGATGTGCTGGGCGATAACTGCGCGGCGATAACTGCGCGCTCCTGCTCGTTTCCCGAACGCGAACTGAACGAGGCAAAGGCATTTTGTGCCGCAGAGGGTATAAAACAGGTCATAGTGGAGTCGGAAGAACTGAAAATAGACGGTTTTGCGCAAAATCCTCCGAATCGCTGTTACCTTTGCAAAACAGAGCTTTTTGTAAAAATACGCAGCGCGGCGGAAAAACTCGGGCTTGAAAATCTTGCCGAGGGCTCAAACACCGATGATAACGGCGACTACCGCCCGGGGCTTATCGCAGTGAAAGAACAGAATGTAAAAAGTCCGCTGCGTTTTGCCGAACTGAATAAAGAGGAGATAAGGGAGCTTTCACGCAGGCTCGGTCTGCCTACAAGCGAAAAACAGTCTTTTGCCTGCCTTTCGTCAAGGTTTGTCTACGGCGAGACCATAACCGAGAAAAAATTGGGCATGGTCGATAGGGCAGAGCAGTTTTTGCTTGATCTGGGTTTTACACAGGTGCGTGTGAGAATACACGGCAATATCGCGCGTATAGAGATAATGCCCGACGAATTCGGCAAAATGCTTGAAAATTCCGAAGCGGTATATAAAAAGCTTAAAGAAGTGGGTTTTTCCTATGTTTCGCTCGATCTTGGCGGTTACAGAACGGGCAGTATGAACGAAACGCTTGCTGTCGACAAAACAGGAAAAATATTATTGTAAAATATATGGGGCTGTCGCATTAAAATTTATCTTGAAAATCAGCGATTAGTCCCCTTTTAACAATTCTATTAACATTATCAGCGTCGCAGACTTTAAGCCGCAGGCGGAAACCGCGTTTTCGCCGAGGAGAAAAACTTGATTTTTCAAACCTTACAGGCATCAAGTGA
>JAGAHK010000177.1 GCA_017627115.1 Bacillota bacterium
AAAATTATTTTTGGTATCCTTAAATCAGCGTTTCCTTAGATATATCTTCTGTATATCCTTTTCATTTCAAAGATAATACGGAAAAGCTGACATTTACTGCCACGCAAAAAAGGCTGCCGAACCGGCTGTCGATAAAGTCGACAGCCTTGAAAGAAAACTTCGTTTTCTTTCAAATTTTGCAGGCTTGTCTGCGTGCATCAAAGATACACTTGCAAGCCTGTAAAGTATGCAGACTTCGTCTGCTCCTCGGCGAAAACGCGGTTTCCGCCTGCGGATTTCAGTCTGCGACGCTAAAGTTACTTTGCAATCTGAAGCAATTTAACTTGCGCGAATTGATAATAATAACTACTTTTTTGACAGTCTGATCGACAGCCAAAAGGCTGCCGAAGCAGCCCTTTTTCATTGGTTATTCTTCTTGCAGCCGCAGGTGCAGCCTTTATTCGGTCTGTTGTTTGAGTTTGAATTGACCGCGGGGATATTCGAGCTTACGCCTGCCGCAAACTCCGCTCTCTGCGGCGGTGCAAAAATATCCATCGGGAAATCAAGACTGTCGAAGAAGTCGCAGGCATCAAGCGCCGAAACGTCCTCGCACTCGTCGGGTATGCAGAAGCCCTTGGAGCGTACATTCAGATTTACAAGGCGGAAAAGCTTTACTATGGCGAAAAGGCCTATGGTCACATTTATTGCGACTGCCTCTATAGGGTCATCGCCATCTGCGGGACAGCAACAGCGGTTGTATACAAGTTCGGCCGCAAGCGATACCGCCTTGCTTTCAACAAGCACAAAGGGGTCTGCCGACATATCAGTCGAGCCGCCGCCGCTTACGAAAAGATCGGTCGAAACAAGGGTCTCCGTCGAGATCGAGCCGAAAAGCGTAAGCTTGTTGTTATAGCTGTTCTGCGCAAGCACATTGCATATCTCGTCACCGTTGACATCGCGGAAGATAAGGCGGTAGTTGAAAATAAATTTCAGCTCCACATCCCAGTAGCCGGGTCTGAACGGGCTGGGCTTTTTGCTCACGACTATAACTCTGGTCACATTCAGGTTTTCAATGCTCACGGAGCCTGTGTCGGCAGGCGGCGTGAGTATATCGCCCGCATTTACGGTTATATCGCAGTAGGTCGCATCGCTGGCTGCACGCGCGGGACCGAGTACATCGCCCGTAAGGCAATCCTGAAGTCTGCAAAAATCGTAAACTTTAAGCGATATTACACATTCGTCTTTAAGGGTATTGTTTGAGCTGCTCACACCTGCCGTTTCGGTACAGGGGTCGCAGTCATTGCCCGTCAATAAATCAAATGCTGACATTATTGTTGCCTCCTTGAAAAAGTTTTTGTTTTTCTCTCCCTGATGATATAATATTAAAAAAAGAAAAAAAGGTTCTTTGTTTTTCGGAAAAAATGTGTTATACTGTTTTTGTTATGTTTTATATTAAGGAGGGGTGTCGCATTAAGAATATGATAATATTCAATGGTTCAGTCCCTTATGTTGTCTATTTCCTGTTAAATGAAATT
>JAGAHK010000178.1 GCA_017627115.1 Bacillota bacterium
AAAGAAGAAAATTATATTCATTGGGTCGAAAAGCAGATAAGTTGCCACGGCATAGAAGTTCGTGCCGAGACCCGTATATGTAACAAAAATGCTTTCGCCGTGTTTAAGGCGCTCGAATATGCCCGTTGTGACATCAAGAAATTGCAGGCGCATATCAGAGCAGGCGGCGGAATAATCGCCAAAGGGGTAAACGCCCGCAAGAATAAACGCAAGTGTGATGAAACAGACGGAAAGCGCAAAGGAAATTAAGTATTCGTTTTTAAGGTGTTTGTTCATTTTGTTTTCCTTTCGTTAAATACAGAAAAACTGCGGAAAGCAGGGCGAAAACTGCGGATAATGCCGCTCCCGTTTTAAAACCCGGGCTGATATAGCTTATTTTTATGTTGTGTGTGCCCGTAGGAGCGTAAAAACCGAGGAAAGCATCGGCTATCTTCACTTTTTCGGCTTCTTTGCCGTCAATGTACACATGGAAGCCCTTATCGTATGAAAGCGAGGAAAAGACGAGTGTTTCTCTGTCGAAATCGGATACGGCGGTTATATCGCCTTTTTCCTGCTTTATATCTTTGAGCGCATTTGCCTGTGCGTGTTCATACAGGGCGCTGAACTCGCCGAGATCGAGTTTGACCACGGCGGGTGCGGTGATATAAAGTGAGTGCATCGTTTGCAGGTCGATATTTATTTTATCACCTTTTTTATACGGACCTATATCGGCAAGCATATAGCCGTTATGCTCGTTATACATATTTTTAAGCATTATCTTGCTTGCACTGTAGGCAAATGAGGTCTGCACACCGTTGTTTAAAAGGTCGGAGGTATAATTCGCCAAAAGATATTCGGCATCTTCGTCCGCTTCGGCGGTGTATGTAAGTGAGCCCATTTCGTCCTCGTTTGCGGCTTGGTTTTTGTCGCTGCCCGTGAGTTCGAGTATTAAATTATCGGGGTAGAAAGCATTTAGTTCGGCTATGTTCTTTAAAGATATATTCAGGTTCTTTTTCTTCAGGCCTTCGGGTTCGATAGGGTATTCAAGCCTGCTGTAAAGCCGATAGTCCGTACCGAACATATCGTTAAGAAGCGTCCTCTGGTTTGCAAGCGGCGCCGTTGCCGCTGTGGACGGATCATTCAGATCGTAAAAACGCTCATTGCTTGTTATCGCCGCTTTGTTCACGCCGAACATAAGCGGAAAAGCGGTCTTGTTTTTATACAGATAACCGTGCTCATTTTCGGCTATAAGCTCGTAGTTGGCGGAGTTGAGGCGCAGCGAAGTTGTAAAGCCGCCGTCCTGATATACCGTTCTGCCGAGTTCGTCCCCGTCCTTGCTGTCTGCGCCGACAGCCATTATATATTTGACACCGAAAAGCCCTTCCGCAGCGATATTATTGAAATAGTTTGCAGAGATACGGTAATCGTAAGGACAGTATAAACCAAGCAGCGACAGCTTTTCAAGGCTTTGCTGATTGGTCTGGGACGAAAAGGTCTCAAGCGAGTTATAACCCATTGTCAGCGGTCGGTTTACCGCAACGGAATTAACATCGGTCATACGGTAAAAGCCGTCATCTTCCGCAAGGGAAACAAGCGCCTTTGTATCGTCATATGCTTTGAAGTCGTCTGCGCGCAGGGCGGCTCCATGCGCAGTTTTCAGCTTTGCAAGCCCAAAAACGCACATAAGTACCGCTTCAAAAAGTACTGCGCAGGCAAGGATATTCTTTTTCTTGTCAAAATGAATAAGCAGTGTGTAAATTATCACAAAAGCCATCACCGTAAGCAGCATTTTCAAAAGCCATACACTCGGCTGCACCGATACACCGTAAAAGCTTATCAGAAAAACGATAAGCGCAGGCAGGGGCAGCAGCTTTTTTATGCTTATATCGAAGTCTGCGATACACCTTGCCGCAAGAACGATAAGCAGAAAGTCCGTGCAGTACACAAAACGGCCGTAAAAGCTGGTCGGGTCGCGGAAGATGTGCCATACAAGGTACAGAGGTCTGATAAGCAGGCTCAGGACCGTTATCAGTACGAATACAAATGCTGCGATCTTTTCTCGCTTTTGTATATTTTTGTTAAGCAGCAGCATAAACACAAGCACAAGCGGAAAAACGCCCGCAAAAGCGTGCAGGGTAACGTAGGTCGCACCTGTGTCCTGGTAAAGCGCAAGTCCCTGCGCTATCTCGTTCGGTTTCCATTCGATAAGCGGCGAAAATGCGCTTTTCTGTACCATATCCACATAGCCCGAGGATACATTTGAAAATACGGGCAGGAGTATCACCGCTGCCGTGCCGCCTGCAAGAACCGCGCCGAGAGCGCATAAAAGCAGGGGCTTTATAAAAGCTTTTTTTGCCTTTGCCGCACAGTAAAAAACAAAGTAAAGCGCTGCAAATAAGCCTGTCATAAAGGCTAAATAGTAGTTTGTGACAAGGCAGAGCAGGTATGAAAAATACAAAAGTGTTATCTTTCCTTTTTCAACTGCCTGCTCGATGCCGAGAATGACTATTGGCAAAAGTGCGATATTCAGCAGCCACATCTCGTTTATCTCGGATTTTATCGCAAAACTGCCAAAAGCGTACATGACGGAAAGGGCAATATTCATTGGCCCCAAAAGACGGGCGTAATTGCTCTTTTTAAGAAAGACCGACATAAAAAGTGCGATAAGAGCGTATTTTATGATGATGATAAAGAGGTATACTTCCTGAAAACAGCGCGCATCAAAAAACAGAAACAGCAGCTTGAACGGGTCAAAAGCAAGATAAGCCGCAACCGCATAGAGGTTCGTTCCGAGTGCGGTATAGGCGGCAAAAATCGTGTCACCGTTTTTAATATGCTCAAAAAAGCCCGATGTGACATCAAGAAACTGCGCGCGCATATCGGAAAAGGCGGCGGAATACTCGCCGAAGGGGTAAGCGCCGATAAGCACAAAAGAAAGGGTGACGGTGATAAGAGCTGTTATAAATGATAAAAGGTTTTCGTGTTCAGTGAGTTTGTTCATAGTGATTTTAAACTTATCTAAAACAATGGGCTGTTGTTTGTGCAACAGCCCATAGAATATCAGTGACTCTTATTAAGCACGATGCCGTGCTGTGTATCAAGCGTAACAACGATAGCGTTAGGCACTATTTCCGTCACGTTCTTTTTGGATGTAAGCACGGGGATGCCAAGCTCCTTGCCGACATTTATAGCTGTCGAGAAGTCATCATGTCCGCCGCTGCCCACTATGATAGCGCTTGCCTTTTTCATATAATCAACAAGCTCGTCATCCGTTCTGTCGGTAACAAGTATCTCGCCCTTTTCAAAGTGTATCTCGGCTTCTTCTGCTGTCTTGATGACCTTTGTGGAAGCTGTAACGCTTTCGCTCTTGCTGCCGGATTTGATCTTGCCCTCAAGGATAACATTGCCTACTATACCTACTTTGAGCGTGTTTGTTGTACCTGTCTTGCCAAGCGGTGTACCGCCTACAAATACCATTGTATCGCCAACGCTGCAAAGACCTGTTTCAATAGCCTTTTCGGCAACCGCATCAAACAGTGTTACAAAGTGATGCTGCTCCATACCTACCTTAACGGGCTTAACACCCCAGACAAGGTTAAGCTGTCTTAAAGTACGGTCAACAGGCGTACAGCCCAAAATGATGTTTGCGGGACGGTATTTTGCTATCTTCTTGATAGCCGTACCCGTCATTGTAACTGCGCCTATGCAGGCAGCGTTAAGGTCGTGAGCCGTTGTGCAGGCGGAGTGGCTTATAGCGTTTGTTATGCTTGTCATAGCCACTGCGTTGTTGCGGTTGAACTGCTCAACATAGTCGATATTTGCCTCTATCTTATTTGCTATTTTAACCATTGTTTCAACTGCCTGAACGGGGTAATCGCCCTTTGCGCTCTCGCCCGAAAGCATGATAGCATCCGTAAAATCGAAGATAGCGTTTGCAACGTCGTTAGCCTCGGCGCGTGTGGGTCTGGGGCTGTGAGTCATGGATTCAAGCATCTGTGTTGCGGTGATGACCGTTTTGCCCTTTTCTCTTGCTTTCTGAATAAGGTGCTTCTGAACGATAGGCACTTCTTCAAGCGGTATCTCAACACCGAGATCGCCTCTTGCTACCATGATAGCGTTGGAAACTTCAAGTATCTCGTCAATATTGTCAACACCGTCGCGGCTCTCTATCTTTGCGATGATGCTGATGCCGAGGCCGTCATTTTCTTCAAGTACTTTTCTTATTTCAAGCACGTCACGCGCGGTGCGGATAAAGGAAGCTGCAATATAGTCGATACCCATTTTGATACCGAACTTGATGTCTTCCTTGTCTTTTTCAGTGAGTGCGGGCAGGTTAACATGTACATTCGGCAGGTTAACACCCTTCTTGCAGCCCAGAGTACCGCTGTTTTCAATGCGGCAAACGATGTTTGTGCCGTTTATTTCAAGCACGGTAAGCTCGATAAGACCGTCGTCTATAAGGATAGTGGAGCCGATGTTGAGGTCATTGGGCATATCCTTGTATGTAACGGCGACCTTTGTGCTGTCGCCCACTATATCATCTGTTGTGATAGTGAATTTTTCGCCCTTTACAAGCTCAACAGAGCCGCCCTCAACGTCGCGTGTACGTATTTCGGGACCCTTTGTGTCAAGAATGATGGGGATAGGTGCGTTAAGTTCTTCTCTTGCCTGTTTGAGGTTGCGGATACGCTGACCGTGTTCCTCGTAATCGCCGTGAGAGAAGTTAAAGCGTGCGGCATTGATGCCCGCATTGATAAGTTTTTTGATGATGTCCACTTCGTTTGAAGCGGGACCGAGTGTTGCAACTATTTTTGTTCTGCGCATATTATTTCTCCTTTTGAATAAAAATTGCTTCATATTTAATAAAATAAATCAATAACAACTGAAAATCAGATCGCCAGGATCTTTATGATGTCATAAAGTGTCCTGTCGTATGGGCGCTTGTATGCCAGGCCTTCTTCAAGGTCGATATCGGTGTATTTGCCGTCTTTTACTATCATTATACGGTTGCGCTTGCCCTCTACAATGGCTTTTACGGCGTTATAGCCCATTATGCCTGCTGCCATTCTGTCCTTTGCGGTGGGTGTGCCGCCGCGCTGGAGATGACCGAGTATTGTTGCGCGTGTCTGTATGCCCGTTGTGCTTTCGATATAATCGGCAAGCTCCTGACTTTTGCCCACGCCCTCCGCAACTACGATAAGGTTGTGATTTTTGCCGCGGCTGCGGTTTGCAAGTATCTGTTCCACTATCGCATCACGGTCAACGGGATCTTCGGGTACAAGAACTTCTTCGGCACCGCCCGTAAGACCTGTCCATAAGGCGATAAAGCCCGCATCACGTCCCATTACCTCAACAATGGAGCAGCGTTCGTGCGAACAGGATGTATCGCGTATT
Source organism: Bacillota bacterium (assembly GCA_017627115.1). Classification (GTDB taxonomy): domain Bacteria; phylum Bacillota; class Clostridia; order Lachnospirales; family CAG-274; genus RGIG4310. Next base: position 5,374 of record JAGAHK010000178.1, read on the forward strand.
TTGTTAACGCAGTCAAGCGAGGTATTTACCGCCGTGTCAAAACCTATGGTGTATTCGGTGCAGTCAAGGTCAAGGTCGATAGTGCCGGGGATGCCCATAATGTTTACACCGTGCTTTGAAAGGTCAAGACCGCCTGCAAGCGAGCCGTTGCCGCCGATGATAACAAGCGCATCAAGCTGAAGTATGCCGCAGAGCTTTGCCGCCTTTTCCACACCCTCGGGTGTGCGCATTTCGGCGCTGCGTGCGGTGTGCAGCTCCGTGCCGCCGCGGTTCATAATGCCCGAAACGTCCCTTGCGCCAAGCTCCATGATGTCGCCGTGCAAAAGTC
>JAGAHK010000179.1 GCA_017627115.1 Bacillota bacterium
TCATTTTTTATATAATAATTTAATTTATAATTAAGATGTTCTGTCATATAATCGAGGTTTTTTCTTAATAACTCAATAACTTTTTCGTCATTCTCATAGCATACCAATTCAACCGCAGAAATATCATATTCTCTAAGTCTGTCCAACAATGCAATAGATAAAATACCAGAACCAGCTCCAGGATCTAGAACTGTTATTTCTGACTTATCTTTTGGAATATCAAATAAACTTGCCATAAATTGAGCGGTTTCTTTACTTGTAAAAAACTGTCCATAATTTTTCCTAAGTGACTTTGGCATGTTTTCTATATATGCAGTTGTACTTTTAACAGCATAATCTATCAAGCTCATAATCTAATCTCCATTTATATCCCATGCTTAATCAGTTTTCTTTTATCCTATCTATCATCATATTAAAGTAATACTCCACATAAGTACCATATACATCCTCAAAATAATGATAATCCTTAACATCTATCGCATAGCAATCCGAGTTAAGCAATCTATAACCTATATTATCATATTTTGTAAACAGCTTTTCAAAGTCTTCTTTCGGAATTATGCTGTTATTATAGTTATAAGCCGTATCGTAGATCTCAATTACCTTATAATAGTCCTTTATCCTTACAAGGTAGTTCTTCTTATCGCTCGGAAGGTAAAAGAGTTCATCCTGATGGATAAAATCATCAAATATACCGCTCAATTTTGCCGTTATTTCACTTGGGATATGTATGGGATTCGGATCTGAACTTCTTCCTATTAAATAGTCCATAGAGCAATCAAGAAAGTCAGCGACCTTTTCAAGTGTTGTCACGGACGGCATACGGTTTCCGTTTTTCCATTCGCTTAATAAGCCCGTAGAAACGCCGGTTTCTTCCGATACTTTCTTTAAGGTCAGACCCCTCTCGCTTATCCTTTTGTACAAATTATCCAAATTCATTACATTTTCCTCCGATATTTTTTACACCAAAATATGCTCACAAATGTGAATTATCAATTGACATATTCACATTTGTGAGATATAATATAGGTGTGGTACAACATAGTGAATTTTCGCTATGTAAATAGTTTACCAAATAATTTCACATTTGTAAAGGGGGAATATTATGAAAAGTGAAATTTCTTTGAAGGACTGGTGCAAGAAAGTTCGTATTGCTCTGATTGAGGAGGATCTGAGCATCAAGGACTTGGCCGAGCTTACGGGGTACAGTTCTTCATACATTCGTGCAGTAATATCCGGGCGTTTGCTCAGGATAGCCACGGTACAAAACAAGATTAATGAAGTTTTAAACATCAACGAATAAGGGGGAATTTTATGGAAAAAACTTTAAACCAAAACTTAAACTTTACAGGCAGAAATGTGCCCGTTGCAGAGGTCGCAAAGGCTACCGGCAAGAGTGCCCAGTACATAAGGGCAGGCTTGCAGCAAGGCATCCTGAAATTCGGTTATGCACTGAAAGTCAACAATTCATCAAGGTTTGACTATTACATTCCCGATTATCTGCTATATCAGTACACCGGCTATTACAATCCCGATGCTAAACCACAGCTTGATATGGCAGTCGGCGAGGTGTGATATGGATAACTTACAGATGATAAATATGGCTGATGTGGCTGTACAAGAGGTCGATTGGCTTTTATATCCGTTTATACCTTATGGAAAAATAACTATTATACAAGGCGACCCGGGCGAGGGAAAAACAACACTCATATTAAGGCTTATTGCTGCGATGACTACGGGTAAACCGCTTATAGGCAATAATACGGATGCCGAGCCAACAGAGCCTGTCAATGTGATATACCAAAACTGCGAGGACGGTCTGGGCGATACCATAAAGCCCAGACTGCTTGATGCAGGTGCCGATTGTACAAGGGTAACAGTCATAGACGATAGGAACACCGAGCCTTTGACTATGAAAGATTCAAGAATAGAAGCTGCCATTGCCCAAACGAACGCAAGGCTTTTAGTGCTTGATCCTATACAGGGTTATCTCGGCTCCGGCGTAGATATGCACAGGGCAAACGAAATACGTCCTGTTATGAAGTATCTGTCGGATATTGCCGAAAAATATAATTGTGCCATTATCCTTATAGGTCATATGAACAAGAACAGCCAAAGCAAAGCGGCCTATAAAGGCTTGGGTTCTATAGATTTTGCGGCAGCGGCAAGAAGTGTCTTGCTTGTCGGACGCATAAGGAACGACCCGAATATAAGGGTAGTATGTCAGATCAAAAATTCACTTGCTCCCGAGGGAAAGTCCATTGCATTTGAACTTAATGAAGAAAAGGGATTTGGATGGATAGGTGAATATGATATTACTGCCGATGATCTGTTATCGGGCAAGTAAAAAACAAGCCGGCAAGAAGATGCAGTCGATTTCCTGAAAGAGTATCTTTCGGGCGGTAGAATGTTGCAAACCGATATTCAAAATGCAGCTAAAGAAGCCGATATATCCTATTCGACCTTAAAGCGTGCAAAAAAAGAAATGAATATTATTTCAAAAAAGATAGACAACAAATGGTATTGGGAACTGCCTTAATTATTTATATCTATCCATCTATCAATCAATCAATAATAAAAAGGATGGATGGGTGGATGGATATTCAAGGAGACCAAGTGTATCACTGTATGAAAGATGGTCTCCTTGCTTTTATAAAAACAGCAAACGCCAGAATTGAAGCGGCTTATAAGCCTTTAGAGAAAATATTCAAGAAGACCAAAATAAAGGAGGAATTTTATGAACAAAAAAGCGTATGCAGCATTAGTAAAGGAAGTTTTTTCAAAAAGTAAACAGGAATTACACGAGATATTCAATCTCGGTGTATACAATGACATCACAAAAGGTTACTGCGTTCTTGCATTGAAAGAAGCAAATGCGGACAGCAGAACTATTGAGATGGCATTAAATTCTTTTGACGGCGTTTTCGATAAAAATTCGGCTTCGGATGCGTTAAAAGCGTTAAGCAGTTTTAATAATTCCGACAAGAAAAGCGTAACGGCAAAAGGAAATGATCTTATGCACATAAGCGAGGATCGCTTTTAAAAATATTATATTTTTTGCATAAGATCTGAGATTTATTTTCGCAGAAAATAAATCGAAACGGGTGGATCAAAGGAGGGCTTGCCCGCCTTGCAAGCGTACTGCTCCAATGCGAAAGGCATTCGGAACAGGTAGCTTGCAAGTGTGCCCGCTTCCTTTTGCGGAAAGCTTTGTGCCAAAGGCACTCGGGCGTACTTTGACGATAAATCGGAAAGAAGGAATGCTAGATAAAACGATTAAAAATGGGGGAATTTTTGTTGAGAAAACAAACGAAAAGCATTACGATTCGAATGACGGAAGATGAATACAACATTCTTAAAGAACGTGTTTCTAAATCAGGAATGAAGCAAGCGGATTTTTTAAGACGGTCACTTTTTTGCAAGAATATTGTTTCGATAAACGGTGCGGACAAAATCATAATCGAATTAAAACGCATCGGAAACAATGTCAATCAGATAGCGAAAAAATTAAATATAGGCGGCAGTCTTTATCGAAACGAACTTGCCGATTTAACGGAGGAGCTGAAAAATTTATGGCAACTATTAAGGCAATCAGTTCAAGGGCAAGTATAGGAATTGCCGTAAATTATATCACGAGGGATGAAAAAACGGACATAAAACTTGTAACAGGCATCAACTGTTCGCCCGAAACTGCCATTGATGAAATGAAACTGACCAAAACTTTTTGGAATAAAAACGGCGGCAGACAATACAAGCATTATGTTCAGAGTTTCCCTCCCGATGAAAATGTTTCTCACGAAACGGCACACGAAATTGCTGTAAAATTGTGTGAGGAACGCTTCAAGGATTTTGAAGTTATCATCGCCACACATAAGGATAGAAATCACGTTCATTCACACATAATCGTAAATAGTGTAAGCTGCATTGACGGACACAAGATACAGGAAAGCCGAAAAGACTTGCAGGCTATGAAAGACTATTCGGACAGGCTGTGCGAGGAATACGGGTTAAGCATCTGTGTTAAAAATGATGAGATAACAGCCTACAAGAAAGAAAAATACAAGGCACTTGAAAAGGCGCTTACATCAAACTATAAAAGCTATGTTCTTGAATGTTATAAGGCTGTTTCGGCAGCGGCAGCCAAAGCCGTATCAAAAGAAGATTTTATAAATATCCTTGCTCAAGCGGGATATACAACAAGCTGGACAGAACGAAAGTATATAACCTTTACCGATAAGGACGGCAAGAAAATACGAAACAGCAACCTTGAAAAGACATTCAAAGAACATTTCGGAAAGGAGGAATTGGAGAATGGGTTTAAAAGCAATGCTGAAAGAGCAAGAAGCACAGAAACAGCAGAACAGCTCAGAACAGACATCAAAGACAGTTCAAGAGCAGTCCTCGATACTGTCCGAACTGCGATCGACGAATCAAACGCTGCAATCGGAGCTTATGACCGCAGGCGAAACGATAGAAAAGCTGACCGAGAGAGGCAAACAGCTCGACAAAGTGGAACAGGAGAACGAGGAGATAAAAAGAAACGCCGAGTTTATAGAAGCGAAGAACGCTGAAAAAGAACGTAAAATAGGCAGCCTTGCATATAAATATAAGGCATTGGAGAAAAAATATAACGCTCTTGAATATGAAAACCACCGTATAAAATGGCAGGCTGATATTGATAAAAGCAAATTTGATACTAAACTTGAAGCATACAAAGGTGTTATTAAATGCGCTTATGGCTTTTCGGGGTTTGTCTCTTGTTTTTACATAATTGCCAGTCCGATAGTGCGCAGACATTTTACAGAACTTATAATGTGGATATATACCGCTATAAAGAAACTTTTTTCATTCACAAAAACGGTATATTTCTGTATCTGCGGGATAATAACGGATAAATTGGGTAAGAGCGGAACAACTTCATATATCATAACGGCTGTTATCTTTATAGGTATTATGACCTTGATTCTTGCACTTATATCGCTTTTATCAAGGCATATTCACAGAATACTGAAAAATATATTGGAAAGCTACAATATATATGATCGCGAGGAAATCATGCGGGCAAAAAATTTGTCCGCCCTCGCAGTGCTTATGAATATATGTGTATTCGTATATTCAAGAATAGATATAAGGATAAATATCTTTATCGTATGGGGCGTACTTGCTCTTGCGATAACGGCAGCTATAAATTGGCAGGAGATCGACAGAGGTCTCTATGTATCTCAATTCTAATAATGACAGGAGGGATAAAATGAGATTACCAAACGGATTCGGTAATATATCAAAACTGCCCGGTAATCGCCGAAAACCTTATCGGGCAAGAAAAACAACGGGCTGGATCATAGAGGACGGCAAATGCAAGCAGCAATACATAACGATAGGATATTTTGCTACAAAAAAGGAAGCATTGCAAGCTCTGACCGAGTACAATACCAATCCTTACGACATAAATGTCAATAAAATAACCTTTGCCGAGGTTTACGAAAAATGGTCGGAGCGTAAGTTTGAAAATATCAGCCAATCAAATATCAACGGATATAAGGCATCATACAAGGTCTGCACGACCTTGTATGACGTACCGTTTCGGGATATAAAGCTGAATCATCTTCAAAGTGTTGTCGATAATTCGGGAAAAGGCTATGATTCACGCAAAAAACTTCGTATATTGTTCAATCAGCTATTCGATTATGCCGTACAAAACGAAATAATCGGCAAGGATAAGCAGATAGTCGAATATGTGGATATAGGCAAGCCCGAAAGAAGTACGAAACATTATCGTTTCACCCATACCGAGATAGATGCACTTTGGCGTTGGGCCGATAAAAACGAATATGTACAGGTCATTCTGATGCTTATATACTCGGGCTGCCGTCCCGGCGAAATTTTCTCCGTAAAGTCAAAAGATGTTGATATAGAAACAGGATATTTCAATGTAAGACAGGGCAAAAACGATAATGCTATACGCAAAGTGCCTATACATAAGGACACAGTGAAATTCTATAAGCATTGGTTAGATAAGGGCAATGAATACCTTATAACCCAGTTTAACGGCAAACCGATAAAATTTGATACCAACCACGGACAATTTACCGAGAGTTATTGGATCCCGATATTAAAAGACATCGGCATACTGCAATACAAAAATGATGACGGGGAACTGTGCCAACATCTGCCGCACGATACCCGACACACATTCACATCTATGTGGGCGGAGAAACATCTTGACGAAGGTATGCGAAGAAAAATACAAGGTCACAGCGGAAAGGGGATAGGAGAAATTGTATACACGCATTTGGAAATACAAACACTCAAAGCCGAACTTGACAAACTGTAATTTGTGTCTTGTTCGTGTCTTGTGTGTGTCTTATAGGTGTGATTTCGGGGTATGTTTCGTCGATTTTACCAAAAGAAAAACCCCGAAAACAAGCCGTTTCGGGGTTTGAGTAGATATATATAATTATCTCTTCGAGAACTGAGGAGCACGTCTTGCACCTTTTAAGCCGTACTTCTTTCTTTCTTTCATTCTTGGGTCTCTTGTAAGGAAACCTGCCTTCTTTAATGAAGGTCTTAAGTCTTCGTCAACTTCAAGAAGTGCTCTTGAGATACCGTGTCTGATTGCGCCTGCCTGACCTGTTGTGCCGCCGCCGCAAACATTTACCTTAACATCGAACTTTGCAAGTGTGTTTGTAAGTTCGAGAGGCTGCTTAACGATAACCTTTAATGTTTCAAGACCGAAGTATTCGTCTATATCTCTTTTGTTGATTGTGATTTTACCTGTTCCGGGTACAAGATAAACTCTTGCAACTGAACTTTTTCTTCTGCCTGTACCGTAATATTTAGCTGCTGCCATGATTTATCCTCCTGATCTATTAATACTTGATTTCAAGAACTTCGGGCTTCTGAGCGTCATGATTGTGCTCGCTGCCTGCATAAACAAAAAGTTTCTTTAACATATCCTTACCAAGTGCATTTTTAGGAAGCATACCCTTTACAGCGTGAACAAGTACGTCCTCGGGCTTCTTATCAAGCATCTGTCTTAAAGTAGTTTCCTTGAAACCGCCTGTGTATTCGCTGTGCTTTCTGTAAAGTTTCTGGTCAAGCTTCTTGCCTGTTACCTTGATCTTGTCGGCATTGATAATGATAACATAATCGCCTGTGTCAAGATGAGGAGTGTAGATAGGCTTGTTCTTGCCTTTAAGAACGCTTGCAACTTCCGAAGCAAGTCTGCCCAATGTGTGGTTTGCTGCGTCAACAACATACCATTTTCTCTCTATTTCAGCTGTTTTAGCTATAAATGTTGTTCTCATCGGAAAATTCCCCTTTCAAAAACTGTTCGGTTAATAACTTTTTCTGCCAAGAAGCAGCGCAAGACTTTAGCCTTGATAACATTCTTTGCGGGTCGCTTTGAATTATGATCCCAAATGTCCGAAAAAAGACCGCAATACAAAACAGTATTATTTTACAACAAATATATACCAATGTCAAGCATTTTTTTAATATAATTCAATAAAATTTGTATAAAAATTGATTTTTAAATTCAATATCTGTCATTACACATCTTTTGGTTTGACAAAAAATGCGTTCGCGTGTATAATTGGCATATAAAATTATTGATAAGGTGACACATATGATAGGAATGGGAACGCTAATAAATACTGCCGCTATCGTGCTGGGCGGTGCGGCAGGCAATTTTACGGGAAAATTATTGAAAGAAGACCAGCAGGAAGCGATAAACCGCTCCTGCGGCATCAGTGATATTTTTATTGCCATATCGGGTGCAATGCAGGGAATGCTCGGCATTGACGGACAAAGCCTTGTAAGCGGCAAGTCTATGCTTGTTGTGCTTTGTCTTGCCATAGGCACGATAATAGGGGAGATAATTGGCATAGAAAAGGGGTTTGAGATACTCGGCGAATGGCTTAAAGAAAAATCGGGCAACAGCGGTGATAAGCAGTTTGTGAATGCTTTTGTTACCACCTCGCTCACCGTTTGTATAGGCGCTATGGCAATAGTCGGCTCTATTCAGGACGGTATTATGGGCGATCATTCCACTCTTGCGGTAAAATCCGTGCTGGATTTCATCATAGTTGCGGTTATGACATCTTCACAGGGAAAGGGGTGTGCTTTCTCGGCAGTACCGATTTTTGTTTTCGAGGGCGGCATAACCTTGCTTGCCCATTTTATCGCACCTGTAATGAGTGAACTTGCGGTTTCTTATATGTCGCTTATTGGTTCTGTTTTAATTTTCTGTGTTGGATTGAACCTTGTGTGGGGTAAAAGAATAAGGGCCGCAAATATGCTGCCCGCGGTTCTGCTTGCGGTCATTGCTGCGTATCTTCCCGTAAAATTCTGAAAAACAGCATGCTTTATAAAAAAGGTCATGACTTTTTTCCGCCTATATGGTAAAATGTCATTTGCGTAATGACACATGCAGTACTTTATGTACATAAGACTGATCACGGCACAGCGTCCGTGATTTTTTTATGCACGTAAGCCTGTCTGTGTTTGAAAACAAAATGTTATTGAGATGCCTGCGGTTTTTTATAACACCGCTTCCAGCCCGTCTTCGGTCAGTTCAAGCACTATCTCCGTTATATTGCGTTTTTGTATGCTGATATAGCCTTTGTTTTCAAGTTCCTTTATGTGCATATTGAAATCGTGTATCTCTTTTGCATTCGGCAGCTTTATTCTGCAAAGCTCGCCTCTGTTTAGTGCATCATAGGCAAGCGCAAGTATTTCTTTTTCGTTCATTTTTTTCTCCGTTCTTTTCTGTTTGGTGTAAAATGTATTATTTTTACATTATAGCACATTTTATATAACAAAACAATTACAATTCAAAATAATTCTTGTAATTTCCCCATATATATATTATAATCAATATGTAGATAACACTGCACTAAATATAGGTAGATAAATTTATAAGAACATTATATAATCATAAAAAACAGAACAAAAACGGAGGTAAATATGCGCTGCCCATTTTGCGGAAATATAGATACAAAGGTAATAGATACAAGGTCAATGGAAGATAATTCGGCAATTCGCCGCCGTCGTGTGTGTGAAAAATGCAATGAGCGTTTCACCACATACGAAAGGGTGGACACTATCCCTATCACTGTTATAAAATCCGATAATACACGCGAGTGTTTTGACCGCAGCAAGCTTTTAAAAGGCGTTATAATGAGCTGCAATAAGCGGCCCGTTTCTCTTGAACAGATAGAGGATATGGTTTCCGATATTGAAACCGCGGTCATCAATTCAATGCGCAAGGAAATATCAAGTCAGGAGCTTGGCGGCATGGTAATGGACAGGCTCAAGGATATTGATGATGTTGCATACGTGCGTTTTGCGTCTGTTTACAGAAAATTTCAGGATATAGACAGCTTTATGGTCGAACTTGGCAAACTGCTCAATGACCGCAAGAGCTTACAGTAATTCAATTTTATTTTAATTCAATAAGGAGAACTTATGGATAGGATATTCACCGCTGCCGATGAGATAAAGAAAGTGATCAAAGGCAAGGACGATATTATAGAACAGGTCATGATCGCTGTTTTAAGCGGCGGTCATGTGCTTTTGGAAGATATACCCGGCGTTGGCAAAACAACGCTTGCAACAGCTTTTTCCCGAGTTATGGGGCTTAAATACAAACGTATGCAGTTTACACCCGATGTTATGCCAAGTGATGTATCGGGTTTTTCCATGTATAACAGCAAGACCAACGATTTTGAGTTTCGTGAGGGTGCTGTTATGTGCAATCTTTTTCTTGCGGACGAGATAAACCGTACTTCGCCCAAGACACAGTCCGCTTTGCTTGAAGTTATGGAAGAGGGCAGGGTAACGGTGGACGGTATTACTCACGAACTGCCTGCACCCTTTGTTGTCATAGCCACACAGAATCCGTTTGGTTCATCGGGTACACAGCGCTTGCCGCAAAGTCAGATGGACAGGTTCCTTCTGTGTATCTCTATGGGTTATCCCGATGCGAAAAGCGAGATCGAGATCTTGAAAAACAACCGCAAAGACAAGATGGAAGTGCTTGAAGAAAAACTCAATACAGCCATTATCCTTAAAATACAGCAGGCTGTCGCAGAGCAATATGTTGATGAAAGCATTTATAATTATATAGTAGATATAGCAAATGCGACAAGAGCAAGCGAAAACTTTGCAATGGGCATAAGTCCTAGAGGTTCTATCGCCATGCTCAAGGCAGCAAGGGCAAAATCCTTTTTAAATAAACGCGCTTATGTTACGCCGCAGGATATTATCGATGTTATCGGCATGACCTGTGCGCACCGTGTTGAGATCAGCCCTAAGGCTGCCGCAAACGGCATAAGCGCAAAAAAAGCGCTTGAAATGACAGTTTCGGAGATACCGATGCCGAAAATAAAAAAACAATAACTCCGAAAGGTTTGATATAAATGGA
>JAGAHK010000024.1 GCA_017627115.1 Bacillota bacterium
ACTTACATAAAAAATAAAAACTTCGACCGATTTTCATTGTATTGATTGTACAAAATACCGAAAACATACTTATGAATAAACTGTAAACAATTTATAAACAAAAATTGACCCATACGAAAATTTTATCCGTATGGGTCATAAATTACAGATTATTTGTCATATGGGATCTATCTGATAAAATTTGTATATTTTTTCTCAACGCCCTGCGGCTGTGCCACGCCTGCTTTTTTGCCTGCTTCTATGCTTTTGAGTATCCAAGCCATATTTCTTGCAAGTATCTGCATTACCTGTACGCCCTCCTCGTCTTTAAGGACATCTTCGGGAGTTTTGCCGTGTACCATATTCCAATAGTTCGATGAAACTATCGGCATTTCCGTAATGGTATAGTATTTATTGAGTGCATCAAAGGTCGCAGTCGTGCCGCCGCGTCTTGCGGAAGCAACGGAAGCTGCGGGCTTATACCTCAAAACATCGCCGTGGTTGTAGAAAAGTCTGTCAAGGAATACTTCGACCTCGCCCGTAGGTGATGCGTAGTATACGGGTGAACCGACGATAATGCCGTCACAGTCCGCCATTTTGTCCGCAGCCTCCTTGACAAGCTCGTTTACCTCGCCGTTTACCGCGCGCATACCAACATAGAATATCTCGCTGTCGATACCGTTTTTCTTCAGCTCCTCCGCTATTACGTTAAGAGCCGTGTAAGTGCAGCCTTTCTCGCGTCTGCTTCCGTTTACCAAAAGTACTTTCATATTATATACCTCCTGAAAAAAATTTTTAATTATTTATTTTTACCGCGGTTGGAATTCCCGCAGTCGCGGCACTGTCTTCAAAAGTACCTCGACCGCCTTTTCCGCTTCTTCTGCCGTGTTGTCGGCGCAGAAACTGAAACGCACCGCACTTTCGCCCCTGCCCTCTTCAAGCAGATCGACTATCTTCTGTTTTTTCTGTAATTTTGACGAGCAGGCGGAACCCGTTGCCACATAGATGCCCTCGGCTTCAAGTGCGTGCAGAAGCACCTCGCCGCGCACACCTTTAAACGAAAGATTAAGTATATACGGGCTGTCATCGGCGCCGTTAACATACACATCTTCAAGCAGAGAAGTTATTTCAAGCAGTTTTGCCTTTACAGCACCCACTTTTTCCGCCTTTTTCGTCAGATCCGCGCACGCAAGCTCCGCCGCCCTGCCAAAGCCGATCACGCCCGTAAGGTTTTCCGTGCCGGGGCGCAGACCTTTTTCCTGACCGCCGCCGAAATGCAGATTATTGACACGCACGCCCTGCCCGATATACAGTGCGCCCACGCCTTTGGGACCGTGTATTTTGTGACTGCTTACGCTTATAAGGTCGGCAGTCGGCAGAATATGCTTGCCGAAAGCCTGCACACAGTCCGTATGCAGCTTGCAGTCGGGGTTTTTAAGCTTTATCGTTTTATATATATGCGCTATATCGTGCATTGCGCCCGTTTCGTTGTTCACGCACATAAGGCTGACGAGCGTCGTCTGTTTATCGACAGCGTTTTCAAGCATTTCAAGGCTTATGTGTCCGCCGCTGTCAACGGGCAGATATACAACATCAAAGCCCAGTTCTTCAAGGTGACGGAAGCTGTCCGCCACCGACGGATGCTCCGTAACGGAAGTTACAACACGCATACCTCGGTTTTTGTAAGCAAGCGCCGTGCCGATAACTGCGGTGTTGTTCGCCTCCGTGCCGCCCGATGTGAAATACAGATTTTTCGCCTCAACACCCATTGCCGCCGCGACTTGTCCGCGGGCCGCCGTTATCGCCTGCTCGGACTTAAAACCAAGACCGTGCAGCGAGGACGGGTTGGCAAACATATTTTTCAGCCCGTCATACATAAGCTCCGCAACTTCGCCGTTTACCGCCGTTGTGGAAGCATTGTCGAAATATATCATTGTTCTTCCTCCAGCCTGTGCAGCAATATCACCGCAGTAACAAGACCCGCGGTCTCGGTGCGCAGAATACGTTTGCCGAGGGTCACGGGCGTTATGCCGTCCGCTTTTGCAAGCTCCGTTTCGCTCGGGTCAAAACCGCCCTCGGGTCCTATAAATACAGCTATGCTTTTGCCTTTGAAATTATCACAAAAGCTTTTCAGCCCGTTTTTCTGCTCGTTTTCGTAGGGCATAAGTCTGCCGTCACAGCTGCGGCTGTCCTCGACCGCCTGTCTGAACGTCATTACATTCGCCACCTCGGGTATCCTGCCCCTGCCGCACTGTTTTGCGGCGGAAAGGGATATTTTATTCCACCGTTCCGTTTTTTTATCGCCCTTTTTATCAAGCTTTACAACACTTCTTGCCATACTTACGGGCACTATCCTGTCCACACCTATCTCAACGCATTTTTGTATTATCAGCTCCATTTTGTCGCTTTTTGGCAGCCCCTGATAAAGCGTTATCTTTACATCGGGCTCGTTAAGATTAAGATGTTTGTCTATTATCCTTGCGGTAACGGCATTTTTTGTCACTTCGGTTATCTCACACTCGTAATCAATATCGCTGCCGTCGCCGACCGTTATCATATCACCCGTTTTGCAGCGCAGAACACGCGAAAGATGCAGGCTTGTTTCCTCGTCAAGCGTTATCGTGTCCCCGTTTATGCTTTCGGGTGAGGTAAAGTATTTCGGCATGGCTTACCTCTTTATTTTGGCGGTTATCGAAACCCATTCATCCTTAAAACTCGTATCTATGGGTTCAAGACCGCTTTCTTCCATTGCTTTGTAAACATCCTCCACTCTGTCTCGAATAATGCCGCTTGAGATAAAGATGCCGTCGGGTTTGAGCTGTTTTCTTACAAGCGGCGAAATTGCGCAGATAACATCCGCAATAATATTTGCTACCACTATATCGTATTTTTCATAGCCTATCTCGTCCTGCAATTTTTCATCGTCAATGACATTGCCGCTCGTCACATAGTATTTTGAACGATCTACACCGTTAAGATCCGCATTTTCGTATGCCGTCTTTATGGCATTAGCATCTATATCCACCGCAAATGCGCTTTTTGCGCCCAGAAGCAGGGAAACGATGGACAGGATACCGCTGCCGCAGCCGAGATCGGCAACAACGCTCTCGTTTGTGACATATTTTTCAAGCTGTATCATACAAAGCTGTGTCGTCTGATGCAGACCCGTGCCGAAAACATGACCCGGGTTTATATTGAACACGACCCTGCCTTCCGTATCCTTGACATCCTCCCATACGGGCTTGATAAGCAGCCTTTCGCCCACCTTAAACGGCTTGTAGAAATCTCTCCACTTGTTCAGCCAGTCCTCGTCGTTGAGGTTTTCCGTGGTCTCTACGGCAAGCCTGCCGAGATCTATGCCTATATCCATATTTTTAAGACGGTCAAGACCCGCTTTTACATTCATCAGTATCTCGCTTCCATAAGGGTTGTCGCTGACATAAATAATAAGCTTTGTTTCGCCTACGGGCTTATTCAAAAGCTCTTCGTCAACATAATCCCAATAGGTACTGCTTTCGGTAAGGAACTTTTTAAGCTCGTTATCGTCCTCCACCTGTATGCCCGTTATGCCCGTTTCAAGCAGCATGGCGCTGACGGGTTCTATACCCTCCGTGGTAGTGTATATTTTAACTTCTGTCCATTCCATATTTATACCTCCGTACTGTTTCCCATATCGTTTTCGGGGTCGTCCTCCGCATTCTCGGCAGGCGGCTCAACACAGATAGGCAGGGTGAACTTGAACATCGTACCCTCGCCCTTTTTGCTCTCGACCTCTATGGTGCCCTTGTGTGCATCCGTTATCCATTTTACCATGGAAAGACCGAGACCCATACTGCCGCCGTCCTCGGTGCGCGCAGGGTTGACCTGATAAAAACGGTCGAATATTTTGGGTATGTTTTCGCTGTCAATGCCTATGCCGTTATCGCTGACCATACCTATAATATCATCGCCCTTGCGTGTTATGCTGACCTTGACCCAGCCGCCCTCCGTACCGTATTTTATGGCATTTGACACAAGATTTATGACCATACGTGTAAGGGTGGACTGGTCGCCGTAAACATAAAGGTTTTTATCTATATAATTTATAAGCCTGATATTGCGCTGTCCTGCCTGTATCTCCAGCTCTTCAAGCACTATTTCAATAAGCTCGCTGTAGTTGAAAACATCGGGGTTAAGCGCTTTTTTAAGGTTATCCGTGCGCGACATCGTAAGCAGCTGATTAACAAGCGACGACATCTTTTTCGCCTGCTTGTGTATGACCTCTATCGACTCACGCATCTCATCCAAATCCGTAACATCCTTCGCATATTCGCATTCGCTCAATATCACCGTGATAGGCGTGCGCAGCTCGTGCGAAGCATCGTCCGTGAACTGCTTTTCGCGCTCGAATGCCTTTTGCAGACGGTCAAACAGCGAATTGAAGCTGACCGCAAGCATACCCACCTCGTCATTTTCGTTTTTCACCTCGATACGCCGCGAAAGGTCTTTGCCGTCCTTGATATTGTTCGCCATATCGCTCAGTTTTGCAAAATGCGAGAACGCACTGTCCGTGATAAGGCTGCCGCCCATTATGGCAATAAGGATTATCATCGGCAGTATAATGAGTGCGGTGGAGATACTTGCATAGGTATACTCGTTGTTGATAAGCATACCCGCCGCCGTTATGCCGCGCAGATAATAAGTTGTGCGCATAAGTTCCGCCGAAGTTTCGTAAGCAAACCATTCTTCCTGTGTCTCATCGTTTTTGACCGTTACGGAAGAATTGAGCGGCATTTCCATATTGTTCGGGAAATTGGAAGGCAGACCCCCGCTCAACACTTTGTGATCCTTATCGTAAACAACCACCATTATAGCATTGAAATTGGACGAATAACTTGTATTGAAGCTGACTTTTCCGTTTTCCACAACAGGATTTACCGCAAGGTCACGCATAAAGTTTTCAAGGTCGGATACCTGATTTGCCTGTATCATGGTATTGCCCAGCATAACAAGGATAAAAATGGAAAAAAATGTGATAGCAACCATCGCAAGAGTGTACCACATGGACACCTTGTTTTTTATAGTCATGCTTTTCATTTATTCCTCCTTGAGAATATAGCCTGCGCCGTATACCGTATGGATAAGCTTTTTTTCAAAACCGCTGTCTATTTTCTTGCGCAGATAACGTATGTAAACATCAACTATATTGCTGCCGCCGTCAAAGGAAAGATCCCAAGCATTCTGCTCTATCTGGTCGCGCGAAAGCACCACATTTTTGTTGCGCATAAGATATTCAAGAACGGTAAATTCCTTTGTGGAAAGCTGTATCTGCTTGCCTGCGCGCGTAACGATATGGCGGTTCAGATCGACCTCAAGATCGCCCGCAGTCAATACATTTGATGTAAAGCCCGTATTTCTGCGGAAAAGCGCACGCACACGCGCAAGAAACTCGTCAAAAGCAAAAGGCTTTACAAGATAATCGTCCGCGCCTGCATCAAGACCTGCAACACGATCATTTATGGAGTCGCGTGCCGTCAGCACAAGCACGGGCGTTTTATTGCCGTTTGTGCGCATTTCGCGTATAACTTCAAGACCGTTTTTGTGCGGTATCATAAGATCCATTACTATAGCATTGTACTCGACTGTGTTGATGTACTCAAGCGCAGTTTCGCCGTCAAAAGCCGAATCGACGGAATATCCCTCTTTTTTGAGCCTTTTCGCAATAACATTGTTAAGATTAGGCTCGTCCTCTACTATTAAAATACGCATATTTTACCTCCTCTTCAAAAAGCGCAAAAGATACAAAAATATCTTATACCGTAAACCGTAAAACAATTCTGTATAATACATTATAGCACATATATATATCAAACGCAAAACAATTATTTTTTGAGTTTTACTATTTGAGGAAAGGAAAATTATTGTTTATGGCGGCATCGCTCCGCTCGCCTGTCTGGTATACGAACTTCATGCGGCGCGAATGTTTACATTCACGCCGTCCCGACGGGATTTGTGCGGCTTTAGCCGCGCAAACAAGCTCCTCGGCGAAAACGCGGTTTCCTCCTGCGGATTAAAGTCTGCGACGCTTTTGAATTACTTAAAAAAACAGGGTGTTGCATTAGAAAGCCTCTCCTGAAAGGAGAGGTGGCAATTTGCTTGCAAATTGACGGAGAGGTCTTCTAAATGAGTAAACCCCTCCACCACGCTACGCGCGGTCCCCCTCCCCTGATC